>JAEZEN010000467.1 GCA_023433185.1 Pseudomonadota bacterium
CCCGAGGTCGACGCGATGCTCGCGGCGGTCGCCGAGGGCGCGCCCGCGGTCGATGTCACCTGGGCCGATGGCGTGCGCCACCAGATGTGGCCGGTGACGGACCCGGCATCCATCGCCCGCCTCACCGCGGCGATCGATGCGCTGCCGGCGATCTACATCGCCGACGGCCATCACCGCTCGGCCGCCGCGTCCCGGGTTGCCGCCGGACGCGGCGAGGCACCGGAATCGGTGCGCTCGTTTCTCGCGGTCCTGTTCCCGGCCCGCGAGATGACCATCCTCGGCTATCACCGGGTCATCCGCGATCTCAACGGCATGAATGCCGAAGGGCTGCTCAGCGCCCTCGCGAAGGACTTCGCCGTCGAGCCGTCGGCGGTCCCGGTCGAGCCCGGATCGGCGGGCGTTTTCGGCATGGTCCTCGCGGGCCGGTGGTATCGCCTGACGGTCCGGCCGGAGCTGATCGACCAGGACCCGATCGGCCGCCTGCCGATCACCATCCTCACCCGGCGCGTCATCGAGCCGCTCTTCGGCATCGCCGACCAGCGGAAGGACGCGCGCATCGACTTCGTCGGCGGCGGGCGGGGACTTGCCGAACTGGAGCGGCGCGTCGCCTCGGGCGACGTGGCCGTCGCCTTCGCGCTCTACCCGACCCAGATGAGCGACCTGATCGCCGTCGCCGATGCCGGCGAGATCATGCCGCCGAAGTCGACCTGGTTCGAGCCGAAGCTCGCCGACGGCCTCGTCAGCCACGTGCTGGACTGACCATGCTCGCGACCGAGCGCCTCGTCCTGCGTCCATGGCGCGAGGCGGATCGGGCGCCCTTCGCGGCCATGAATGCCGACCCCGCGGTGATGGAGTTCATGCCTTCCCGCCTGACGCGCGCAGAGCGACGCCATGGTCGATCGGTTCTCGGCGATGCTGGAGGCCGAAGGCATGAGCTTCTATGCCGTCGAGGAGCGTGCCTCCGGCGAATTCGTCGGTGCCGTCGGGTTGTTCCCGGTGGGACAGTTGCCCTTCGCGCCGGCCATGGAGATCGGCTGGCGGCTCCGGCCGGAATCGTGGGGGACGGGCTATGCGTCGGAGGCCGCGCGGGCGTCTCTCGCGCACGGCTTCGGGTCGCTCGGGCTTGACGAGATCGTCGCCTATACAACGGCCCGCAATGTCCGCTCGCAGCGCGTGACGGAGCGAATCGGGATGATCCGGGACGCCGCCGGCGACTTCGATCACCCCGCGTTTCCGGAGGGCAGCCCGCTCCGCCCTCACGTGCTCTACCGGCTGCAGCGGGGCGACTGGCGGCCCGTGGCCTGAGGCGCGAGCTTCCGCCGCCTATTCGAGGGTGACTGCGACGAAGCGCAGGTCGCTGTCCTGGACGCGCTTCAGCGGAGCCGCCGAGTCGGTGGCGACGTCCGTCACCCCGACGCTACTCATCGCCTCCATGATGCCGAATGCGCCGTGGCCCACCGTCACGCGTGGGCACCTGTCTTGACATATAGTTTGATGTCGAATTATATCGTTCGATATCAAACTATATCGATGGAGGGTGGTGATGACCAACAGACGCAAGTTTCTGGGCATTCTTGGCGGCGGTTTCATCCTCGCGGCGGGCGGCGCGACATTGTGGGCGTCCACGCGAGACCCCTCGGGCGCGCGGGCGCCTTGGCAGGCCGCCGGGCAGGACGGGGAGCGAGATGCGCGTCGGCGCGCCCTGTCCTTCGCGGTGCTCGCCCCCAGTCCGCACAACCGCCAGCCCTGGCTGGTCGACCTCTTGGTCGAGGACGAGATCACGCTGTTCTGCGACGCGGATCGCCGTCTGCCGCACACGGATCCGTACGACCGGCAGATCACGATCGGCCTCGGCTGTTTCCTTGAACTCCTTGTCCAGGCCGCGGCGGAGGACGGCTACCGGGCGGACATCGTCCTGTTTCCCGAAGGGGAGCCGCAGCCGCGTCTCGACGGGCGGCCGGTGGCGCGGGTCCGAATGGTGGCCGACGGCTCCGTCCGGCCCGACCCGCTGTCCGCCCATGTGCTCAGCCGGCGGTCCAACAAGGAGCCCTATGACCTCCAGCGCCCGGTGCCGCCCGCCGCGCTCGAGGCGATCGCCGCGGCGGCGCAGCGGGGCGCTGTCGCCCATACCGGCGAGGCGGAACGGGTCGCAACCCTGCGGGACGAGGCCTGGGCGGCCCTCTACACGGAGATCACCCATCGCGAGACGATGCAGGAGAGCGTCGATCTCATGCGCATCGGCCGGGCGGAGATCGAAGCCAATCCCGACGGCATCGACATCGACGGCGTCGTCGTCGAGGGGCTGGAACAGCTCGGCCTCTTCCGCAGGGAAGACCTGCTCGATCCGTCGTCGTCGGCTTTCGCCCAACAGCTTCCGATGCTCAGGAGGCCGATAGAAACCGCGATGGCGTTTCTGTGGCTCACGACCCCCGGCAATGCGCGGGTCGCACAGATTGGGGCCGGGCGCGACTTTGTCCGGCTCAACCTTGCCGCCACCGGCCTGGGTGTCGCCATGCATCCGCTCAGCCAGGCCCTCCAGGAATTTCCCGAGATGCGGCCGCACTTCGCCTCGATCCGGCAAGCGCTTGGCGTGGCGCCGGAGGACACGCTGCAAATGCTTGTCCGGCTGGGCTATGGTCCTGATACCGGGGCCGGCCCGCGCTGGCCCTACGAGACCCGGATCAGGAGTGCATGAGCCAGGACGACGGCGCGACCGGCGACGACGTGGCCGCCATGTTCCGCTTCCTCAACGAGGTCGGGATCATCGCACAGCTCTCGGGTGCGGCCTTCGAGAAGGTCATGCCCGGGACCATGACGCTCCCCCAGTTCGTCGTTCTCAACCACCTGAGCCGCCTCGGCGGCAACCGGACGCCGCTGCGGATCGCCACGGCCCTCCAGGTCTCGAAGGCGGCCATGACCAACACGCTCGGCCATCTCCACCGGGCGGGGTGGATATCCGTGCGGCCCGACGACAGGGACGGCCGATCGAAACGGGTGGACCTGACGGCGGCGGGAAGAGACGCGCACGCCGCCGCGATTGCGGCCCTGTCGCCGGAACTTGTGTGGCTCTCCGGCGCGATCGGCGCCGAGCGGATTCGCGCCGCCACGCCGCTTCTCGAGGCCGTGCGCAGGGCGCTCGACGAGCGTCGGGGCTGAGCGGGTCGCAAGCCGTCGCGCTCTGAACGCGACGGCGCGCCTATTCGAGGGTGACTGCGACGAAGCGCAGGTCGCCGTCCTTGTTGGCCAGGAGCAGGAGTGCAGACTTCCGGCCGTCGCTCTGGAGCTGCGCGATGCGGCTCTCGACATCGGCGGGCGACGATACCGGCTCCTGCGAGATCTCGACGATCACGTCCCCTGCCTGAACGCGCTTCAGCGCCGCCGCCGAGTCGGCTGCCACGTCCGTCACCACGACGCCGTTCACCTCGTCGTCGATGCCGAACTCGCTGCGCCGGTCCGGCGACAGGTCGGAGAGCGTCAGCCCGAGCGGGCCGGCCACG
>JAEZEN010000484.1 GCA_023433185.1 Pseudomonadota bacterium
GGACGGCTCCGTCCTCGTCGCGGGCATCGCGGGCCCGCAGGGCGCGCCTCTCCTCGGCGTGGTGCAGCAGGTGACGCTGCCCTCAGAGATGGGCGGCGACACCGTGCAGGTGACCGTGGCGATCGAACGAGGTGAGCTCGCCCAGGCTCGGGCGAGCTTCGTGGCCCAGATGACGGCATATCTTGCACTTCTGGGGATGGCACTCGTCGCGGCCGGCGCCGCCCAGCTCGCGATCGGCCTGCGCCCGCTTCGGGTCCTTCAGAGCCGTATCGGCGCACTTCGCGCGGGGCAGGCACGACGAGTGGGCGGGGGATGGCCGAGCGAGATCGAGCCCCTGGCCGAGGAAATCGACGCGCTGCTCGCCGCCAACGAGGCGGAGATGGTCCGTGCCCGTGCAAGGGCCGGTGACTTGGCGCACGGCTTGAAGACGCCGCTGCAGGCCCTGATGGGCGAGGCCGACCGGATCGCGCGGAGTGGACTGCCGGAGCATGCGGATGTGATCGAGTCGCTGGCGGCGACCATGCGGCGCCACGTGGACCGCGAGCTCGTCCGTTCGCGATCCGTCGGCCGGCATTCGAGGGCGGACCTGCCCGCAGCGGTTGCTGGCGTGGTGTCGGTCCTGAAGCGATTGCCGGACGTGGACCGGCTGAGCTGGCGCATCGAGATACCAGAAGGCATGGCCGTTGCGCTCGATGAGGCGGACCTGGCCGAGGCGATTGGGGCCCTTGCCGAGAACGCGGTGCGACATGCGGTCTCCGAGGTGCGGATCTCGGCGTGGGCAACCGCGAGCCATGCACGTCTCAGCATCGCCGATGACGGTCCAGGCATTTCGCCGGACCGCATTCCAATGCTCGCCGTCAAGGCCCTGCGCCTCGACGAGACGACCGGGGGGCTTGGCCTGACGATCGCTCGGGATGTGGCCGAGGATGCCGGTGGCGCGCTTGAGCTCGAGAACAGCTCTCCCGGTTTGATAGCGACCTTGGTCTTGCCGCTGGCTACCGCAACGAAAGCAGCTCGCCGATCCGCTCGCGGTCACGCCGAGGAAGAGGCAGGTCCTCCGCCCCAGGGTTCGCTGAGACATCTCAGATGACCTATTTCGGTCGAAGGAGGTGTGGAGATGATGGACGAGACTGGAGGAGGTGCCGCGGGCGCGGAGACACCCGAAGTCGGAGCGCCCGGGGCGCCGGGCCGGGAGCGGCGGATGACGGCGAGGCGCAAGCAGGAGGCGGTTCTGCGGGTGCTTCGGGGCGAGCCACTCGAGACGGTGGCGCGGGAGCTACGGGTGACGGCCGCCGACGTGAGCGGCTGGCGAGACGCGTTCCTGGAGGCCGGAGCGGCCAGTCTGAAATCCCGTCCCCGCGATGACCGGAGCGCCCGGATCACGCAGCTTCAGGCGAAGCTGGGTGAGGTCACGATGGATAACGAGCTTCTGCAGGAGAAGATCGAGCGGATGGAGGCGGGCCGCCCTTTGGCCCGTCGGAGGTCGAAGCCATGAGCACCGTGCTGTCGATCTCCGGTCGCCGCCGTTACGGTCTCGCCCGCGTCTGCCGTGTCTGGGGCATCGCCCGGGCCGGGATCTATCGTCACCGTCGCGCCGCCGACGTGCCCGCGCCGCAGCGCCGTCGGCCGGGGCCACGGGGCCCGATGCCGGACGCCGCGCTGGTGGCGGAAATCCGCACCGTTCTGGCCGACAGTCCATTTCACGGCGAGGGTTATCGCAAGGTCTGGGCGCGGCTGCGGCACAAGGGCCTGCGGACCTCGAAGGAACGCGTGCGCCGACTGATGCGCGAGAACCGCCTCTCGGCGGACACCGGCCGGGCGACGTCTCGGGGCCCACAGGTCCACGACGGCACGATCATCCCCGAAACGATCGATCGGATGTGGGGCACCGACATGACGGCCGCACTGACCACCGGGCACGGACAGGTGGCGGTCTTCATCGCCGTCGATCACTGCTCGGCGGAGTGCGTCGGGATCCATGCGGCCCTGCATGGCACTCGCCACGAGGCGCTCGAGCCGGTGCGTCAGGGCGTGAAGGCGCGCTTCGGCGCGATCGGCAAGGACATGGCGAGCGGGCTCCGCCTGCGCCACGATCACGGAAGCCAATACATGTCGGACGACTTCCAGAACGAGATCCGCTGGCTCGGCATGGACTCCTCGCCGGCCTTCGTCCGCGCGCCCGAAGGCAACGGTTGCGCCGAGCGCTTCATCCGAACGCTGAAGGAGAACCTGCTCTGGGTCAGGACCTTCGAGACCGTCGAAGAGCTTCGTCAGGCGCTCCTCGCATTCCGGCAGACCTACAACGAGAGCTGGCTGATCCAGCGACACGACCACCGGTCGCCAGCACAGTTCAGGCGCGATCAACTGGACAGCCAGCCGCTCGCCGCGTAAGCGCAAACCGATGTCTCACGAACCGGGGGCGGTACAGTGCTATGCAGCACGGACGCCGACCATCTCCAGGCTTCTTTCCTTCTCCCGACGGCCCAGAGCAATCGGTAGCCACGCCCGTCGGCGATGGC
>JAEZEN010000525.1 GCA_023433185.1 Pseudomonadota bacterium
GCCTTGGCCTGCCGCTGGTACGTCGACGGGTCGCTGAGATCAGCAAAAGCGTCGTTGAGAAAGCAACCGTCGTTGCAGCTGAGCTCTTGCGTCCCGGGTTGGACAGAACGGCCATTGGGCAATTTGCCGAAATGATCCGTGAGCGCGCTGAGCGCTCCGGCCTGAACCGCGCTGGGTTGATCGTAGGCTCCAACTCCTGAGAAGGTGGAGCAATGACGTACGCGTCACTTTCGCCGATGAAGAGCCTGAGCAGGGTCGTTTCCGTGATTTCGGTCATGGGGTCAATTTCCTCTCAAGGCCGTTCAGCCGCGCACCGAGGCGCCAGCCGAGCCAGACGGCGATCAGCCAGAGGACGATGGACGCGCAAAGATTGAGCGCGGCGAGATGGAACGCGCGGCTCTCGATCAGGAACACGGTCTCGAGACTGAAGATCGAGAACGTGGTGAAGCCGCCACAGAATCCGGTGAGCACGAACTGCCGCGCGCCCGGGCCCGCCTGCAGGCGCCCACCCGGCTCGGCCAGTGTCACATAGAGGCCGATCAGGAAGGAGCCGGCGACGTTGACGAACAGCGTGCCCAGCGGAAAGCCCGGACCGAACCAGGCCAGAAATCCGATGGAGCAGAGGTAGCGCGCGACGGCTCCCAGCGCGCTCCCGAGCGCCACGGTGCCATAATATCTGGCGGGAGCCGTCATGGTCAGCCGCCCAGGAACCAAAGCACGCCGGCATAGCCAACGGTGGCTGCGCCCAGGCAGAGCAGCAGGGACGCGACGATATTGCGAACGGCCAGACCCGGCTCATTGGCCCGCACGAGCGCCAGGGTCTCGAGGGAAAACGTGGAAACCGTCGTGTAGCTCCCGAGGATGCCGACGACCAGTCCGGTCCAGGCCGGCACATGGTCGACGGCATGGGTATCCGGCGCAAGCATAATGGCGGCCAGGACGCCGATGGTGGCAGCCCCCGAGACGTTCACGGCAAGCGTACCCCAGGGAAAGGCCTCGCCGAAGCGGCGTGCGACGAAAGCGGACAGCCAGAAGCGGGCGACTCCGCCAATCGCGCCGCCGACGGCGACAGCGAGCAGCTGCATGAGCATGGGCGTCATGGGCGGTCGCGCCGCCGAGCGGTCCAGGATGCCAAGCCGTCTGGGCATTGCTCATGGCGCATCACGGCAGACACGCCCCCGCGCAGTTGCAAACGGTTTCGTCCCCGAATGCGAAGCGTCATCACGGCATGCGTTGCGCCCTGGACGGTCGTGTCGGAACGGGCGATGCGCGAGACCCCGTCGCCCTGCCGTCCAGGCTGAGCCATCGCCTTCAGTCGATCTCCACCACGAGACGGCCACGGACCTTGCCAGCAACGATGTCGTGGGCGGCGTTGACGATGCCGCTCCAGGGCATGGCGGTCGTCATGCCGGCAAGCTTCGCCCGGTCGATGTCGCGCGCCAGCCGGCTCCATGCCGCCTCCCGGCGCTCCGGCGCGGCGTGCGAGGACTCGATGCCGAGCAGGGCGATGCCGCGGAGGATGAAGGGCGCGACCGAGGTTGCGAGATCGAAGCCTGCGACATTGCCGCAGGCCGCCACCGCGCCGCCAGCGGTGGTCATCGACAGGACGTTGGCGAGGATCGGGCCGCCGACCGAGTCGATCGCCGCCGCGAACCGCTCCTTGCCGAGGAGGCGGGGCGCTCCCTCGAACTCGGCGCGCGGCAGGACTTCTGAGGCGCCAAGGCCGGCGAGATAGGCGCGCTCCTGCTCGCGGCCGGTGACCGCATGTACCGTGTAGCCGAGGCGGGAGAGAAGCGACACTGCCATCGAGCCGACACCGCCGGAAGCGCCGGTGACCACGACCGGGCCACCGTCGGGCGCCGCGCCGCGCGCCTCGAGGGCGAGAATCGCAAGCATGGCCGTGTAGCCGGCGGTCCCGATCGCCATCGCATCGGCGGTGGTGAAGGCCGCGGGCAGGGGCGTGATCCAGCCGGCCGAGACCCGCGCCATCTGGCTGTAGGCGCCGAAATGGGTCTCGCCCAGCCCCCAGCCGTTGACGATGACCTTGTCGCCGGCGCGGACCCCTCCGGCGCGCGAGGCGAGGACCGTGCCGGCGAGGTCGACGCCGGGGATCATCGGGAAACGGCGGACGACCGGGAGCTTGCCGGTGATTGCGAGCCCGTCCTTGTAGTTGACCGTCGAGTGCTCAACCCGGATGTCGACGTCGCCGTCCATCAGGTCGGCGGGCGTGAGGATCGCCTCGGCCACTGACTGCGCCCGGGTCGCTTCGTCGCGGGTGATCAGCAGCGCCTTGAACCGGTCCAACATCGCCTCCCTCGGAAATGGCTTTTGGACGAGGCTACGCCGAAACCGCCGTGGCGGACACCCCGGGGCGGAGAGGACCTGCTCGGCACTTTACCGGTTCGGGAAGAGCGACGCGGATCGGCCGGTGGCACGCCGCGGCCGCCGTACCACCGTTCGTTCCGGCGCTGGTGGCGACCGGGCCGGCATCGGCGCGTTCGTGAAGGCCAGCGCCTCGTCGATCGGCCCGTCGAAGACGATGGCCCCCTGGCGGAAGACGAGCCCGCGATTGCAGTTGTCCTTGAGTACGGTCTCGGCGTGAGAGGCCATCACGAGGATCCTGGCCCGGCCCATGAGCGCCTGGATGCGGGCCCTTGCGCGGGACTGGAAGCTCGCATCGCCGACACCGATCACCTCGTCGATCAGGAGGATGTCGGCAGGCACTGCGGTGGCGACGCCGAAGGCGAGGCGGAGCTGCATGCCGGCGGAGTAGGTGCGGACAGGGCGCTGGAGCGCGTCGCCGAGATCGGCGAAAGCGATGATCTCGTCGCGCTGGGCCTCGACCTGGCGGAGCGACATGCCCGCCGAGACGCCCAGGAGGGTGATGTTCTCAAGCCCGGTGGCCTCGGGATCGAGGCCGGCGGCGACGTTGAACAGGCTGCCGCGGCGCCCCTCCGTCTCGAGCCGCCCCTCGGTGGGCTGGTATACGCCGGCGAGGGCCCGCAGCAGCGTCGACTTGCCTGACCCGTTGTGGCCGATCAGGCCGATGCGGTCGCCGTCGGCGGCCTCGAAGGAGATGCCCCTGAGAGCGTGGACCACCGGCGCCGGTTCCCGCCGGCCAAGGCGGAGTGCCATGTGCTTGAACGAGACATGACGGTAGTCGAAGATCGCGAAACTGACCCAGAGCCGCTCGGCCGAGATGCGCGCCATGTCCCGCCTCAGAGCCAGTATGCGAGCCGGTGGCGGGTGAGCGACATGCCGTAGAGACCGATGGCGGTGACCGCCGCGGCGAGGGCGAGGACCACGGCCCAGGTGTGCAGCGGCGGCACGATGCCGAGAAGCGGGTCGCGGACGATCGCGATGAGGTAGACGAAGGGGTTGAGGAGGACGATGAACTCCGCCGAGGCGCCGAGGCGATCGGCGGTCCACAGCACCGGCGTGATGAAGAAGAGGATGGTGACGAGCGACTGGACGATCGGCGGTACGTCCCGATAGCGCACGCACACGATGCCGAGCATAGTGGCGAGCCAGAAGCCGACATAGGCGTTGAGCGCCATGCCGGGGATGGCGAGCAAGGCCACAGGCGAGATACCGACCGCGAAGACGATCCACACGACGACGATGACGATCGCGTTGTGGGCGAAGACCAGGAGTTCGCGGGCGACGAGGCGATAGGCGTGGACGCTCACCGGAAAGAGACGCTGCTGCATCGTCGCCGAAGCGGCGATGAAGGTGGAGCAACCGCCCACGAGGACGGACGAAAAGAAGAGCCACACGACGTAGGAAACGGTGAGGCGCGGCAGGTATTCGGAGACAGGCATGCCGAAGATGCCGGCATAGATGAGGCCTATGCCGAGCACGAAGAGGGCGACGCTCAGCGTGATCCAGAACTGGCCGATCCGGGAACGCCGGTAGCGGGACCGGATGTCGTTCCAGGCCAGCGTCCACCAGTAGTCCCGGTGGTGCAACCCCTCGACGGCATCACGCCAGGCGCTCTCCACAGAGCCGGTCTCCATCCGACGGGCGCCGCCCGCTTCGGGTCTGCGATAGACAGAAGCCCGCGTCGATGCAAGCGCTGCCGATGCCGCAGCGGGGCGTCCGCGAGGCTCCCCGCAGCGGGCGCCGATGGCCCGGTTCCGGCAGGGGAGTGCACCTTCGCGGGCAGCGGGTCAGCGGATGCCGACCCCGCTCCTCTAGCGCAGGAACCGGAGGTGGCGTAAAGCGACGCGCTGCGGTCGGCACGAAGCGACAGCGAAGGAAGTCTATTCGGATGGCGGTACTGGTCACCGGCGGTGCCGGCTACATCGGCAGTCACATGGTGCTTGCCCTCGTCGATGCCGGCGAGGAGGTCGTGGTGCTCGACAATCTCTCGACCGGTTTCGACTGGGCGATCGACGGTCGGGCGACCTTCGAGCCGGGCGACGCCGGCGACATCGACCGTGTTCGAGGGCTCATCGACAAGTACTCCGTCCGTGAGATCATCCACTTCGCGGGATCGATCGTCGTCTCGGAATCCGTCGCCGAGCCGCTCCGCTACTACGCCAACAACGCCTCGAAATCCCGCAACCTTATCGAAGCGGCGGTCGCCGGCGGCGTCAGGCACTTCATTTTCTCCTCGACGGCTGCCGTATACGGCATGGCGGGGCTCGAGCCCGCAACCGAGGAGACTCCGCTCCGGCCGATCTCGCCCTACGGCCGCTCGAAGCTGATGACGGAGTGGATGCTGCAGGACGCGGCCGCCGTCCATCCGCTGACCTACGGCGCGCTCCGCTACTTCTGCGTGGCCGGTGCCGATCCCGGCCGGCGGGCGGGCGAGTCTACCGCGATGGCGACGCACCTGATCAAGGTCGCGTGCCAGACCGCCCTCGGACGCCGCCCCGCAATCCAGATCTACGGCACCGACTACGACACTCCGGACGGCACCTGCGTGCGCGACTACATCCATGTCAGCGATCTCATCGCTGCCCATTCCCTGATGCTCGGCCACCTCCGCGCCGGCGGCGAGAGCACCACACTCAACTGCGCCTATGGCCGGGGCTATTCGGTGCGCGAGGTGATCGCCGCCGTGCGCCGCGTCTCCGGCGTCGACTTCGCCGCGGAGGAGGCGCCGCGGCGCGCGGGCGATCCCGCCTTCGTGACGGCGACCGGCGAGAAGCTCCGTCGCGTCCTCGGCTGGGTGCCGAAGCATGACGATCTCGACGAGATCGTGCGGCATTCGCTCGCCTGGGAGCGCCACCTCATGATGCGGAACGCATGAGCGGAGAGACCATGACGGCACGCCTGCCGGCGGACATCGCGGAGCGCCTCGTGCGCCTGGGCCTCATGCGTGCGGGCGAGACGGCGGTGGCGGAGCGGCTCACCGGCGGCGTCTCCTCGGACATCTGGCGGGTACGGGCGGACGGCAGGGACTTCTGCGTCAAGCGCGCCATGGCGAAGCTCGCGGTGAAGGACGACTGGTTCGTGCCGGTCGAGCGGAACCGCTACGAGCGCCAGTGGTACGAGGTCGCCTCGTCGCGGGTCCCGGGCTCGGCGCCGCGCGTCCTCGCCCACGACGACGACGCGATGCTCTTCGCGATGGAGTGGCTCGAGCCGATAGACCATGTCCTGTGGAAGGCCGACCTGATGGCGGGCCGCGCGGACGTCGCCCTTGCCGCCGCGGTGGGCACGCGGCTCGCGGCGATTCACGCCGCCACCGCCGGGGACGCGGTGGTCGCAGCGATGTTCCCGACCGGGGCGTTGTTCGAGGCGATCCGTCTCGATCCTTATCTCCGCGCCACCGGTCGCCGCCATCCCGACCTTGCCGAAGCGCTCGAGGCCCTGGCCGACCGGACGGCGGCGACCCAGCGGGCGCTGGTGCACGGCGACGCGAGCCCGAAGAACATCATGGCGGGACCGCGCGGCCCCGTGTTTCTCGACGCGGAATGCGCCTGGTACGGAGACCCCGCCTTCGACCTCGCCTTCTGCCTCAACCACATGCTGCTCAA
>JAEZEN010000533.1 GCA_023433185.1 Pseudomonadota bacterium
GGGTGGCATCCCTCCTCCACTGGAGTTTCGGTCCATGAACGCCTTCACCTTCAACACCGCCGCGAGCATCGTCTTCGGCGACGGCACCGCGACGCGGATCGGCGCGCTCGCCGCGGCGCGCGGCTGGCAGCGGGCCCTGGTCGTCACCGATCCCGGCCTCATGAAGATCGGCCTGATCGCGCCGGCGCTCGCCGCGCTTGCCGAAGCCGGCGTCGCGGCGGAGGTGTTTGCCGACGTGGTCGCAGACCCGCCCGAGGCGGTCGTCCACGCCGCGACGGCGGCAGCCACCAGCCACCGGGCCGATGCCGTGATCGGACTGGGCGGTGGCTCGTCACTCGACGTGGCCAAGCTCGTCGCGCTGCTCGCTCTCGGTCGGGAGGAACTTCCCGCCATCTACGGGGTGGGCAATGCGAAGGGGCCACGCCTGCCGCTGATGCTCGTGCCGACGACGGCCGGGACCGGCTCCGAGGTGACGCCGATCGCCATCGTCACCACCGGCACCAGCGAGAAGATGGGCGTCGTGTCGCCGGTGCTGCTGCCGGACGTCGCGGTGCTCGACCCCGACCTGACCCTCGGCCTGCCGCCCGCGGTCACGGCGGCGACGGGCATCGACGCGATGGTCCACGCGATCGAGGCCTATGCCTCGGCGGGGGCCAACAACAACCCCGTCTCGAAGGCGCTCGCCCGCGAGGCGCTGCGCCTCATGGGCGCCGCGATCGAGACCGCGGTGAAGGACGGCTCGGATCGCGCGGCGCGCCGCGACATGCTGCTCGGGGCCATGCTCGCCGGCCAGGCCTTCGCCAACTCGCCGGTCGCGGCGGGGCATGCGCTCGCCTATCCGATCGGTGGCCACTTTCACATCCCGCATGGGCTGTCCAACGCCCTCGTCCTGCCCCATGTCCTGCGCTTCAATGCCGAGACCGCCGGGGACGCCTATGCCGACATCGCGCCCATCGTGTTCCCCGAGCTCGGCGAGATCGGCAGGCAGGCGCGCGGTGCCGCCTTCGCCGACAGCCTCGCGGCTCTGTCGGGGCGCTGCGGTCTCCAGCCGCGGCTCCGCGATGTCGGCATTCCCGAGGAGGCGCTCGAGATGATGGCCACCGACGCGATGAAGCAGACACGGCTGCTCGTGAACAATCCGCGGCCTGTCGCCCATGGCGACGCGCTCGCGATCTACCGGGCGGCGTGGTAGCGCCGCACCGACTGCAAAGGAGTATTGACGGTGCCCGAACTTCTGGCGTTCCAGCGCGAGGCCAACTTCATCGGCGGAGAGTGGGTCGCTGCCGACAGCGGCAGGACTATTCCCGTCGTCAACCCGGCGACCGGCGTGGAGATGGGCACCGTGCCGAATTGCGGCCGCGACGAGACGCGGCGCGCCATCGCGGCAGCGCACGCCGCCTTCCCGGCGTGGAGCACGGCGACGGCGGCCAGCCGCGCGGACATCCTGCGCAAGCTCGCCGGCCTGATCGAGGCCAACAAGGAGGCCCTCGCCCGCCTCCTGACCAGCGAGCAGGGCAAGTCGCTCGCCGAAGCGCGCGGCGAGGTCGGATCGGCGGCGAACTACGTGATGTGGTTCGCCGAGGAGGCCCGCCGCGCCTACGGCGACACCATCCCCTCGCCGTGGCCCGACCGGCGGATCATGGTGGTGAAGCAGCCCGTCGGCGTCGTCGCCGCGATCACGCCGTGGAACTTTCCGACCCTGATGCTGGCCAGGAAGATCGGCGCCGCGCTCTCCGCCGGCTGCACCGTGGTGGCGAAGCCGGCGACCCAGACCCCCTATTCGGCGATCGCCTGGGCGCTGCTCGCCGAGGAGGCCGGCCTGCCGAAGGGCGTGCTCAACGTCGTGACCGGCGCGGCCCGCGAGATCGGCGCCGAGATGATCGAGAGCCCGCTCGTCCGCAAGATCACCTTTACCGGCTCGACCGAGGTCGGCAAGCGGCTCACCGCGGCGGCTGCGGCGACGATGAAGCGCGTATCGATGGAACTCGGCGGCAACGCTCCCTTCATCGTCTTCGACGATGCCGACCTCGATGCGGCGGTGGCCGGCGCGATCCAGTCCAAGTACCGCAATTCCGGCCAGACCTGCGTCTGCGCCAACCGCTTCCTCGTCCAGGCCGGCATCCACGATGCCTTCGTCGCCCGGCTCGCCGAGGCGGCGGCCGGGCTCAAGGTCGGCAACGGTCTCGAGGAGGGTGTCGCCCAGGGCCCGCTGATCGACGAGGCGGCGGTCGAGAAGGTCGAGGAGCACCTCGCCGACGCGCTCGGCAAGGGCGCCCGCGTCGTCACCGGCGGCAAGCGCCTCGGCGGCACCTTCTTCGCGCCCACCGTGGTGGCCGGCGTGACGACGGAGATGAAGGTGGCCCGCGAGGAGACGTTCGGCCCCCTCGCCCCGATCTTCGCCTTCGACACCGAGGACGAGGCCATCGCCATGGCCAACGATACCGAGTTCGGCCTCGCCGCCTATGCCTTCACCCGCGACCTCGGGCGTGCCTTCCGCGTCATGGAGCGCCTGCAATACGGCCAGGTCGGCATCAATGCGGGCGTCATCACCACGGAAGTCGCCCCGTTCGGCGGGGTCAAGGATTCGGGGCTCGGTCGCGAAGGGTCGAAATACGGGATCGACGAGTATCTCGACATCAAGTACGCCTGCTTCGGACTCTAGGTCTCGACGGGCGCCGCGATCGGCGCTGACCGCCGCAACAAGGCCGACCGGCGATGCGGGGAATCCGGGCAGGGGAACCGAGTTGGCATTCCGCACGATCAGGTTCCCGACACGGCTGTTCCTCGCCTATGCGCGCATGCGTCGGGCGATGACGCTCGGTGTGCGTGCCGCTGTCTTCGACGCTGACGGCCGCATCCTCCTCGTCCGCCACAGCTACGTGCCGGGGTGGTACATGCCGGGCGGCGGGGTGGAGCCGGGGGAGACGATGCGAGTCTCGCTCGAGCGCGAGCTGCGCGAGGAAGCGGGCGTCGCGCTGACCGCCCCGGCGGAGCTGTTCGGCGTCTACTGGAACCGCCGCGCCTCGCCGCGCGACCACGTCGCCCTCTATGTCTGCCGCGACTGGCACCAGGCGGACCCGCCGCCGCGCACCCTGGAGATCGTCGACAGCGGCTTCTACCCGCCCGACGACCTGCCGGCCGACACGACCGAGGCGACCCGGCGCCGCCTCGCGGAGATCGCCGGCCGGACCCCGGCCGCCGAGACGTGGTGAGGCGCGAGGGTCGCGCCCGGGCAGATCAGAACTTCCAGGTCAGGGTGCCCCGCACCGCCGATTCCTGCGCCTCCGACGAGAGCTGCCCGTAGTACGACAAGCCGACGCGAACCGCCTCGCTGACCGCGAGGTCGAGCCCCGCGTCGATCAGCGCGGCATTCTGGGCGATAGGCGCCCCGGCGACGTTGAAGGCGATATCGGAAGCATCCGCGAAGGACATCGCCGCAGTAGGATCGAGGTCGCCGAAGGCATATTGCCAGGCGAGCGAAGCCCGCGGGACGAGCACCATGCCGTTGCCGAGCCGACGTTGCGCCGCGACCCGGATGCCGAGGGTGGTGTAGCCGACATCGGTGTTGCCCGACGCGCCGGACAGCGCCGAAGCCCCGCCCTTCTCGGTGAACCCCTGGCTGTGGAGATGCGCCCAGGCGAGGCCCGCGAAGGGTTCGAGCGCCGCGCCGGGGAGGTCGACGGCATAGGCGACCTCGCCGAAGAGCTGGGCGAGGCCGGCCTCGTAGCTCGCCTTTGTCTTGTCGCTGTAGCTCCCATAGGCGACGGAGCGGCTGGTATCGATGAAGTTGAGGCCATAGCTGCCGCCGCCGCGCAGCCGCCAGGCGCCGATCTCCCCGCCGGCATAGGCGCCGACCAGGCCGGTCTGCGTGTCGGCGGAACTCCGCGCGTCGTCGATATCGGTGTGCGAGCGCGTGTAGCCAAAGGCGACGCCGACGGTCCAGTTGTCCCCGGCCTCGAGGTCGAAGCCGCCGACCAGGCCGCCGAGGTTCGACGTGACCTCCGCTGCATTGCCGTCACTGTCGATCTTGCCCCAGGCGCCGAGGCCCTGCGCCCAGAAAGCCGGGTCAGGGGCGAACACCGCCGAGGTCGGCGAGTCGCCGGGGACCGGCGCATAGGCGGGCGACAGGTCGCTCCCGCCGGCGATGGTCGGGGAGGACTGGCGGACCCGGCCGAGAAGCGCCTCGCGGACGAACAGGCCCTGGTTGATCAGCACCGACTGCTGGCTCGCGTAGACTTCGCCAGAATGTGCGCCGAGGGCATCGTCGAGATCGTCTCCCGACAGGGCGAACAGCGCCGCCGCCACGTCGTCCGGGATGTCGCCGCCATTGTTGAAGACGCGATCGATGGCGCGACCGACCGACCGCTCGTTCGGGGTCAGGCCACCCACCTGGCCGAGTTGCGCCTTGAGCTTCAGGTCGACCGCGGTGTCGGAATAGTCGAGCGATGCCTTGAAGAAGTCGGGCAGGCCCGTCGTGTGGAGCATCGCGAACTCGCCCGTGACCTCCTCGCCGGTGACGATCGTGTAGCTCCGCGACAGCCCCTTGCCCGGAACGAACATGGGCACGACCATGCCGTCGAGGCGCGCCACGCCATCGACATCGAGCCTGTCGCTCCGCTCGCCCTTCACCCGAAGCGCAAGCACGCCCCGCGCGGTCTGGACGAAGGTGCCATCGATGACGTGGCGCATGCCGGCGCCGTCCTCCGAGGAGCCCATCCAGCCGCTGTTCTCGAAGCGCGCATAGTCGCCGGCGAGCACCCGGACCCGCCCGTCGATGATACCGGCATTGACGACGATGCTGCCCTCGGCCGTGCCGGCGGCGCGGACCGCGTCGGCGCCGCCCGTCGCCTTGATGAGGCCGCCATTGAGGAGCGCGCCGAACTGGCGGTTCATCTCCACACCGCCACCGCCATCGCCCTTGGCGACGACCTTGCCGTAGTTGTTGAGGACGCCATAGGTCTCGCCGCGAATGGCGATGCCGTTCGCGCCGGTGACCCGGAGCATGCCGGTATTGACGACGTCGTCGCCCTTCTCCGCGGCGATCAGCACGGCGTCGGCGGCGTCGCTCTCGAGCTTGGCGCTGTTGGCGAGCGGATTGTAGATGCCGGGAATCTTGACCGAATAGGCATGCGTGCCGTTCGCGTCGGTATAGATGCCCACGGCGGTGTCGCCGTAGATCGAATTGGCTGAGACCGTCGTCGCGCCCTCGATCACGAGGGGAATCCAGGTCTCATTGCCTTCGGCGTCGATGTGGAGGACGGCGGCCTTCTGTCCCTCGATGTCGACATAGTCGACGACGAGGTTGTACGAGCCGCCGCGGCCGCCGCCGCTGATCCCTTCGAAATGCGTGACAATGGCATCGGGATGGTCGTAGGTCGTCCAGGTGTCGGTCGGGCGGTCGTAGATATAGCCGTGCTCGAAGCCGGGCTCGCCGTCGGGACCAAAGTCTCCATAGCCGCCGGCGATCTTGTCGCCGTAGATGCCGTAGGCGGTCGTGCTGATCTCGCCGGGCTTGTTGTTGGTCGTGAAGGTGCCCGACGGAATGTCGTAGATGAAGACGTTGCCGGTCTTCAGCTGCGTGTCGTAGTTGCCGACGACGGTATTGCCGAACTGGCTGTGCGGAAACGTGAACAGCGTCGGATCGCCGCCCGTCTCGGGATAGATAAGGGTGAGCGGCTCCGAGCCCGGCGCTGCTGCGCCGTCATAGAGGTAGCCGAGGTTGTAGGGCGACGAGCCGGTCTTGTAGACGCCGACGACCCTGAGGATACCGTCCGCAGAGCCGAAGGTCGGCCCGTAGGGCGACGAACTGTAGGCATCGGGGTAGTTGACGCCGTTCTCCGTGGCCGCGACGAACGGCGTCCAGACGCCGGTGTCGGATCGGTAGAGCAGCCCGCCTGTGTCAGGAGAACCGGGAATCACATAGTTCCCGACGAGATTGTCGCCCCGGATTCCCGTGAAGAAGGTGCTGTTGCCGCCATAGTCGATCGTGATGAAATCGAGCGGTGGCGCGGGCGGCGTCGGGTCCGCCGCGACAGGCCCGGCGACGGCGAGCGACAGGACGCCGGCCAATGAAGTCCCCGCCAGCAGAAGCCGGCGGTGCGTGTGATCTAGCGTCATGGTGCCCCTCCCCCGATCGACCCGCGATTCGTGCCCCGTCGCGTCGATCACCAGAGTGCGAAGCGTGCGCGCATTCCCTCCAAACAGCAAGATGGAACTCGTGCCAGCTTTGACGGGGCCCGGCCGCCGTGCTATCCGCCGCGCCGGAGGAGAAGACATGCTTTCCGGCAAGTCCGCACGACGACGAAAGGAACGACGCGCCCCGGCGCCGTTGTCTGTCCGGCCCGTGCCCGCCTCCTGACACCGTAAGGGCCGCACCGGATCCTCTCCCGATCCTTTCGCGAGCCCGTTCCATGTCCGCCTGCCCCTTCTCGTTCCGGCTCGAGCAGCCGTCCGATGCTGCCGAGATCGACGCCCTTCACGCCCATGCCTTCGGACCGGGGCGCTTCGCCCGTGCCGCCTTCCGGCTCCGCGAGAACGTCCCCCATGACCCGGGCCTCGCCTTCGTCGCGACCGCAGGCGGCACGCTCGTGGCATCCGTGCGGCTGACGCCGATCCGGATCGGCGGTCGTGCCGCCCTCCTCCTCGGCCCGCTCGCGGTCAAGCCACCGCACAAGGGACGCGGCGCCGGCAAGCAGCTTGTCCGCATCGCGCTTGCCGCCGCAGCGGAGGCGGGCCATGGCGTCGTCCTGCTGGTCGGCGACGAGCCCTATTACGGCCCCCTCGGCTTCCGCCGGCTCGAGCGCGGGGCGATCACCCTCCCCGCTCCGGTCGACCCGGATCGCGTCCTCGTCGCCGGCCTTGCCCCGAACGCCCTCGACGGCCTCGCCGGCAAGGCGGAGCGAATCGCGCCCGGCACCTGAGCCGCAGGAACGGAAACGGGGCCCGCCGCACCCGGCAGACCCCGTCGCAGTCGCATGGCGCGGCCAGGCCGCGCCGGAAAGAGATCAGGCCTTCGCGGCCTCGATCGCCGACCAGACCTTCTCCGGCGTCGCCGGCATGTCGATGGCGTTGATGCCGTAGCCGCGGTTCAGCGCATCGATGATGCCGTTCATCACGGCCGGGCACGAACCAATCGACCCCGCCTCGCCGGCGCCCTTGATGCCGAAGGCATTGGTCTTCGACGGCACGTTCCGCGTCTCAAACTGAAAGAACGGCACGCCGTCGGCACGCGGCATCGTGTAGTCGAGGAACGAGGCGGTGAGGAGCTGGCCGTCGGGATCGTAGACGGTGTGCTCGAAGAGGGCCTGGCCGATACCCTGGACGATGCCGCCATGAACCTGGCCCTCGAGCAGGATCGGGTTCACCGTCGCCCCGAAGTCATCGACGATGACGTAGTTGGCGATCTCGACGACGCCGGTCTCGGGGTCGATCTCGACCTCGGCAATGTGCGTGCCGTTGGGGTAGGTCGGCTCGGGCTGCTCGAACGAATCGTCGAACCCGGTGAGCAGCGCCTTGTCCTTCGCGCCTCGCGCGAGGTCGACCAGCGTCACCGCCCGGTTGGTGCCAACGACGCGGACGCTGCCCTCGGCGAGCTCGAGGTCGGCAATGGAGGCCTCGAGCTGATCCGCGGCGAGGCGCTTCACCTGGTCCGCGAGCTTCACCGCGGCATTGTTGACCGAGACGGCGCCGAGCGGAATCGAACGCGAGCCGCCGGTGCCCTCGCCGTTGGCCACCTGGTCGGTATCGCCCTGCACGACGTGAATCTTGTCGTAGTCGAGCCCCATGTGGCCGCCGACGAACTGGGCATAGGCCGTGGCATGACCCTGGCCGTTGGTCTGCGTGCCGATGAACACGGTGACCGATCCGTCGTCGTTGAGGCGGATGGTCGCCTCCTCCTTGCCGGGGAAGGCGCAGGCCTCGACATAGGTGCCGATGCCGAAGCCACGCAGCTTGCCGCGAGCCTTGGCGGCGGCGGCGCGGTCCTCGAAGCCCGTCCAGTCGGCGACTTCCAGGGCCCGCGTCAGATGGCCGTCGAACTCGCCGCTGTCGTAGATGCGACCGCCCTGGGTCTCATAGGGCAGCTGTTCCGGGCCGATGAAGTTGCGCCGGCGGATCTCGACCGGGCCGAGACCGGTGTCGCGGCCGCACTGGTCGACGAGACGCTCGATCAGGTAGGCGGCTTCCGGACGGCCGGCGCCGCGATAGGCGTCGACGGTCACGGTATGGGTATAGATGCCGCGGCAGAGGGCGTAGAGGTTGGGGATGTCGTAGAGGCCGGTGAGCATCGTCAGGCCGCCCTCGGGGATCGAGGGCGCGTACTGCGAGAGATAGGCGCCCATATTGGCCAGCAGGTCGACGCGCATGGCGAGGAACCGGCCGTTCTCATCCATCGCCATCTCGGCGATCGCAAAGTTGTCGCGGCCATGAGAATCGATGACGAAATGCTCGTTGCGGTCGCTGATCCACTTGACCGGCTTGCCGAGCTGCTTCGTCGCGATCACCGCAAGGGGATATTCCTGATAGCAGAACGACTTGGTGCCGAAGCCGCCACCCACGTCGGGGGTGATCACCCGCAGCTTGTCCTTGGGGAGGCCGAGGACATCCTTGGCGATGCGGTCGCGCATGCCATGGCCGCCCTGGGTGCCCATGGTGAGGGTGTAGCGGTCGGTGCCGGCATCGTATTCGGCAACAATCCCGCGGGTCTCCATGTAGTTGGCGACGAGCCGATTGTTGACGATCTCAATCCGCGACACGCGGGCGGCGCGGAGGAAGGCGGCGTCGGTCGCGCCCTTGGCGCCGCGTGAGCAGGTGAAGGCGACGTTGGTCTTGTATTCCGGCCAGACCAGCGGCGCGCCATCCTCGAGCGCGCGGTGCATGTCGACCACCGCCGGAAGCGGCTCGTAGTCGATCTCGATCGCTTCGGCGGCGGCACGCGCAGCGTCGAGCGAATCGGCCACGACGAAGGCGATCGGGTCGCCGACGTGGCGTACGCGGTCGCTGCAGAGCAGCGGGTGCTTCGGAATCTTCTGGAAGGTGCCGTCGATCTGGCGGAGCTTGATCTTGCAGGGCAGGCCGTTGACGTCGTTGATGTCAGAGCCGGTCAGGATCAGGTGGACGCCGGGCAAGGCGCGCGCCTCGGCAACACCGCCGAGGGTGAAATCCGCATGCGCCATCGAGGAGCGGACGACATAGGCGCGCAGGCAGCCTGCCGGCGTGTAGTCGTCGGTGAAGCGCCCCGTGCCGGTAACGAGCGCCTTGTCCTCGGTGCGGCGGACGCGGGCGCCCATGCCGAATTTCATCGGAGCCGTGTCGTTCATGCTGCCATCGGCCAGAGCGGCCGCCCTCTCACTTCGCAGGTCGTGTCATGGAATCGCCGGCAAGGGAGCGTGCCGGGCGCCAGACCGCATCAGGCCAGATCGCCGCGCGAAACGCAACCGCCTGCCCCGGCTGCGCTCCGGGGCGCCATCGGCGCTGTTCGCCGGCCCGCCGGTGGCGAGGGGCGGCTCCTTGCACGGCGGCTTGTGCACGGCGGCCGGCTCGGCCATGAATGCGGCCCGACCCATCCCGTTCCCGCGCACGGACCGCCATGCTTCGCTTCTCCGCAAATCTCGGCTTCCTCTGGCCCGACCGGCCGCTGCTTGCGCGCATCGATGCCGCGGCACATGCCGGTTTCAAGGCGATCGAACTCCACTACCCCTACGACGTGCCGGCCGACGAGGTGGCGGCCGCGTGCCGTCGGCACGGCATCGCCCTCCTCGGCATCAACACCAATGTCGGCTCCGGCGGGGACCCGCATGTCGGACTGGCGGCGGTACCGGGTCGCGAGGCGGATTTCGCGGCCCTGTTCGACCAGGCGCTCGACTACGCGGTCGCGGCCGGCGGCAACGCCGTTCACGCCATGGCCGGACGGGTCGAGGAAGGCGACAGGAGCGTCGCCGGCGAGGTCCTGGTCGGCAACCTCCGCCGCGCCGCGCCGCAGGCAGCGGCGCAGGGCGGGGCGGTCCTCCGG
>JAEZEN010000013.1 GCA_023433185.1 Pseudomonadota bacterium
CTGCCCGCCATGACCGACTTCGTCCTCGACCCGACCCTCGATGCCGACACGACGCCCGTCGGCGCCCTGCCGCTCTGCACGCTCCGATTGGCACGGGATGCGCGCTTCCCTTGGCTGATCCTCATCCCGCGGCGCCCGGAAGCGGTCGAGATCATCGATCTTTCGGAAGCGGACCGCACGGCCCTCTTCGCCGAGATCGTTGCGGTGTCCGAGGCGCTCCGGGTGGCAACCGCGTGTGACAAGCTGAACGTCGCCGCGCTGGGCAACCAGGTCCGCCAGCTCCACGTCCACGTCATCGCCCGCCTCGTCGGCGACGCCGCCTGGCCCCGCCCGGTCTGGGGCAGCGGCGCGCCGGTTGCCTACGAGCCTGCGGCGCGCGATAGACTGGTCGCACGACTCCGCGAACGCCTCCCCCATATCTGATCGGCACATCATGGCGACCCTCTTCGACGGCCTCCCGGACATGGAGGCGAGCAGCCTGCACGGCTTCGCCGGCAACCGGATCGAGCGCCGCAGCGAGAAGCGCGATGACGAGGCGACATCCGTCGCCCTCCGGGACCCCGCGGCCCGAATCTACCTGTTCCGCGGCGAGCAGGCCGTGCTCCGCTCCGACCGGTCCGATCCGACCTTTGCCCTTGCCGAGGCGGAGGTGCTCGGCGCCCGCCACGACGCGATGATCCTCCTCGGATGGGCTCCGGCCGGCCCCCGTCTCGCGGTGACGCTGCCGGAGGACGCGGCGCTCGACGAGGCCGCCTTCCGCCTCTCCGACCTCCGCTCCCTCGCCGTCGAGGGCGTCCTTCCCGCCGTTCATCTCGGGGCCATGGCCCAGGCCCGCAGCCTCTGCCACTGGCATCTCAAGCACGGCTATTGCAGCGTCTGCGGCGAACCCAGCATCATGAAAATCGGCGGCTATCGCCGCGACTGCCCCGACTGCGGCGCCCAGCACTTTCCCCGCACCGACCCGGTGGTGATCATGCTCGCCATCGACGGCGACCGCGCGCTGCTCGGCCGGCAGGCGCGGTTCGCACCGGGCATGTATTCGTGCCTCGCCGGTTTCGTCGAGCCCGGCGAGACGATCGAGGATGCCGTCCGCCGCGAGACCCAGGAGGAGGCCGGAATCCGCATCGGCCGCGTCCGCTATCACTCGAGCCAGCCCTGGCCCTTCCCCTCGTCGCTGATGATCGGCTGCCATGCCGAGGCACTCACCACGGACGTCGTCCGCGACGAGGCGGAACTTGAGGACTGCCGCTGGTTCGACCGCGAGGAGGTCCGCGCCATGATCGCCGGCACCCATGCCGGGGACCTCAAGTGCCCGCCGCCGATCGCTATCGCCAGCCACATCATCCGTGCCTGGGCCGAAGCCGGCTGAGTCCGGCCGGCGCAGGCTCACGAAATCGTGTGCCCGAAATGAATCCCGATCCCGGGTCGCATCCATAGAATGCGCGTTTAGATTCTTGAGGGTGGGCTGAGGTTCGAGGGTTGGTACCATGATCGACAGACGGACGTTTCTTCTCGGAGCGGGGGCGGTACTTTTCGCCGGCGGGCCGGCATTGGCCAAGCCGTTCAGGCTCAATCCGAAATATGCGCCGACTCAGGTCGCCTACCGGGGCTATCCCGGCGGCACGATCGTCATCGACACACGGAACCACTACCTCTTCCACGTCTACGCCAACGGCTACGCGACCCGCTACGGGGTCGGCGTCGGCCGCGCCGGCCTCAGCCTCAAGGGCAGGGCCGTGGTCGGGCGGAAGGCCGAGTGGCCGTCCTGGCGCCCGACCGACAACATGATCAAGCGCCAGCCCCAGCGCTATGCCAAGTACAAGGGCGGCATGCCCGGCGGGCCGCGCAACCCGCTCGGCGCCCGCGCGCTCTATCTCTATCGGAACGGCCAGGACACGATGTACCGCATCCACGGCACGACCGAGCCGTGGTCGATCGGCCAGTCGGTCTCGAACGGCTGCATCCGCATGATCAACGACCACGTCATCCAGCTCTACGCGTCGGTGCCGGTCGGAACGCCGGTCGTCATCCTGTAGGGAGCCCCGGCCGCGGGGAGTACCCACCCGCGGGGATCCGACGTTGATCCCGTCCCTCCTCCGGCGCATCCTGCCGGCGGAGGGCATCGCGCCGTGAATCTCGACGACACCGACCGCGCCTTGCTGGCGGGCGTCCACGGCGGCGCCGCCGCCTTCGCGATGGAACTGCTGGTCGCCTATGGCCGGGCGATCGGGGCGGCGCGGTTCATCGACATCGTCGGCGCCCATGTCGACGGCTGCCTCTACCATGGCCAGGCGAGCCTCGACTTCGTCCAGCGGCTGCAGGACCTCGGCGGCCGGGTGCGCGTGCCGACGACGCTGAACGTCGGCTCGATGGACCTGATCCATCCCGAACTCTACCGCGGCGATGTGGCGACCGGCGCGGCCGGTCGCGAGCTGATGGAGCGCCACGAGGCGCTCGGCTGCCTGCCGACCTTCACCTGCGCGCCCTACCAGACGATGTTCCGCCCGCGTTTCGGCGAGCAGGTCGCCTGGGGCGAATCGAACGCCATCGTCTTCGCCAATTCCGTCATCGGCGCCCGCACCGCCCGTTATGGCGACTTCACCGACCTCGCCGCGGCGATGACCGGCCGCGTGCCCCGTGCCGGGATGCATGTCCCCGAGAACCGGCGGGCGGAGATCGTCCTCGCCCTGCCCGAGGATGCCGGCGAACGCTGGGAACACGATGCCCTCGCCGTCGCCGTCGGCGCCATTCTCGGGGCGCGGGCCGGCGGCACCGTCGCGGCGATCACCGGCCTGCCCGGGGACATGGGCGAGGACGCCCTCAAGGCGCTCGGCGCGATCGCCGCCTCGACCGGCGCGACCGCCCTCTTCCACGCTGTCGGCATCACCCCCGAGGCGCCCGACCTCGCCACCGCCTGCCACGGCGCGCCGCCGGCGGAGGTCATCACCATCGCCCACGACGCGATCGCCACGGCGCTGGCCGGCCTCGCCACCGTCCCCGACGGCGCCCCGGTCGCGGCGGTCGCCCTCGGCACGCCACACTTCTCCCTCGCCGAGTTCGGCCGCCTGATGCCGCTCCTCGAGGGCTTCGCGCCGGCGCCGGGCATCGACCTCTACGTCAACACCGGCCGCGACACCCGTGCCGCGCTGGCGGCCCGCGGCTGGGAGTCCCGCCTCGCGGCGGCCGGCGTCACGCTCGTCGTCGATACCTGCACCTATGTCTCCGCCGTGATGCGCCACCTCGACGGCCCGGTGATGACCAATTCCGGCAAGTGGGCCCACTACGCGCCGGGCAACCTCGGCATCGACGTCGCCTTCGGAACGCTCGCCGACTGCATTGCCTCGGCCGCCGCGGGGCGTGTGACGCGGGCGGCGCGATGATCGTCTGCGGCCGCTTCCTGGTGCCGGGCACCGCCTCGGGACCGGTCTTCGCCACGGCGCCCCTCTCCTTCTGGGGCGGCGTCGATCCGCAGTCCGGGACCGTCATCGACCGCTCCCATCCCGCCTACGGCACGCCGCTCGCGGGCACGGTCCTCGTGATGAGCGCCGGCCGCGGCTCGTCGTCGTCGAGCACGGTGTTCGCCGAGGCGATCCGGCTCGGCACCGCGCCCGCCGCGATCCTCCTCGC
>JAEZEN010000044.1 GCA_023433185.1 Pseudomonadota bacterium
CACCGAGGCCGACTTCAAGGAGGGCAGGTTCGTGAGCCACTGGCCGACCGGCAGCGGCTACCCGCGCTCGGCGACGGTCGTCGTCTCGAAGATCGACGGCGGCGTGGTCGGCACCTAGACCCTCGTCCCTCGCGACGGCATGAAATGAAACCCCGGGGGCGGCAACGCCCCGGGGTTTTTCGTTGGCCGTCCGGCGAGACCGCGTGCCGTCTCAGAAGGTGAGGGCGCGGGCCGCGGCGAAGGGCATGTCGTTGTCGTGGCCCTGGAGCGTCTGGCCGGGCTTGTCGAAGAACAGCCGGCCGCCCGCGAACAGTTCCCAGCCGTTGCCGTAGTCGTTGGTGTAGTACGTGCCGTCGGCGAAGAGGCTCGCCACGGTGCCGGGGAAGCGATGCTCGAGGCCGCCGGTGAGCGCCCAGGCGCTGTTGTAGTCGTTGTAGGTGACCACGCCGCTCAGGCGGGTATTGGCGTTCCAGTACCAGCGCGCCTCGGCCGATGCCGTCCAGAAGTCGGGGATCGCATCCTGGCCCCAGCTATAGGCGAGGAGGCCGACGAAGGTCGCGGCGGGGAGGAACACGGCACCTTCCGCGCCGGCGGTGAGGGCGCCGTTGCCGTTGAGGCTCGATGCGCCGAGGAGGAGGCCCGCGGCCGAGCCCGGCGCCTTGTAGAACGTATGGCTGTAGACGCCGTAGGTGTAGTAGCTGTCGCTCTCGAACCCGGCGAGGCCGGAGATTTCGATCGTCTCGTTGAACGCGCCGGCAAACGGGATGTTGAGACGGGCCGCCCCCCACACCTCGCCGGTGTCGCTGTCGTAGCGGTCGATGTCGTCGTTCCACCAGAAGTAGCCGATGGCCGCGAGCGCATCGCCGGTGATGAGCGACTGCTGGGCGTAGACCGGGCTGCCGCTGGGTGGCGGCGCCGCCTCGTAGACCAGGACATCTGCCGCAAGTGCGGGTCCTGCCGCGAGCCCGGCTGCGATGCCGAGCGCAATAGCCTGCCGCTTCATCGGTTGCCCCTCCCGATCCGTCAGATCGGCAAGTCTAGGCCCGATTTCCGCCGCGCGTCGCGCCTTCGGCTGAGGTTATCCACAGGGAACGCGCTCTCGGCGCTGCAAGGCCTATTCCGGCAGGCGGGCGACGGCGGCCTCGGTGCGGGCGAGGAGGGCGATCGCGTCCTCCCGCCGGTCGCGCTGCTCCTCGATCACTTCCTCCTTCGCCTTCGCCATGAACTGCTCGTTGCCGAGCTTGGCGTCGATCTTGGCGATCTCCTTGCGGATCCTGTCCGCCTCGCGCTCGAGGCGGGCGCGCTCCGCCTTGAGGTCGATGACGCCGGCAAGCGGCAGGGAGAGCGTGGCTTCGCCGACCAGCACCTGGACGGCGCTGGCGAGCGGCATGTCGGCATGGGTGATCGCGTCGCATCGGGCCAGACGCTTGATGACCACGTCGTGGGTCCTGAGGCGGTCGAGCGTATCGGCATGGGCGCCCGAAACCGAGAGCGGCACCATGGCGCCGGCCGGCACGTTCATCTCGGAACGGACGGAGCGCACCTCCGAGATGAGCCCGACGAGCCAGTTGATCTCGGCCGCCGCGGAGGCGTCCTCGTTGGACGGCTGCGGCCATGGGCTGAGGGCGAGCACGGGGCGCTCTCCGCCGCGGGCCCACAACTCCTCGGTGATGAACGGCATGAACGGATGGAGGAGGGCGACCAGCCCGTCGAGGACGTAGGCGACCGTCGCGCGGGTCTCGTCCTTGGCCTCCGAATCCTCGCCATTGAGCACCGGCTTGCTGAGCTCCAGGTACCAGTCGCAGAAGAGGTTCCAGGTGAAGCGGTAGGCGGCGCCCGCCGCCTCGTTGAACCGGTAGGCCTCGATCCCGGCGGTCACCTCGCGGGCGGCGCGGGCGAACTCGGTGACGATCCAGCGGTTGATCGTCTCCTGGAGGTGGGACGGGTCGAAGCCCTCCGCCGGACGGCAGTCATAGTGCTCGGCGAAGCGGGCGGCGTTCCACAGCTTGGTCGCGAAGTTGCGGTAGCCCTCGACCCGGGACTCGGCGAGCTTGATGTCGCGCCCCTGCGCCGCCATCGCCGACAGCGTGAAGCGGACGGCATCGGCGCCGTACCTGTCGATCAGCACCAGCGGGTCGATGACGTTGCCCTTCGATTTCGACATCTTCGCGCCCTTCTCGTCACGGACGAGGGCGTGGATATAGACGTCGCGGAACGGCACCTCCTTCATGAAGTGGAGGCCGAGCATCATCATCCGGGCGACCCAGAAGAAGATGATGTCGAAGGCGGTGACCAGCACGGTGGTCGGGTAGTAGCGGGCGAGCTCGGGCGTCTCGTCGGGCCAGCCCATGGTCGAGAACGGCCACAGCGCCGAGGAGAACCAGGTGTCGAGCACGTCCTCGTCGCGGGTGAGGGGGATGCTCGGAAAACGTTCTCCCGATCGCCACTGATCGTTGACAAGTGACCAATTGGGCCAGATCGCGACACGCTTGTCGTTGTAGTACTCGCGGGCCGCCGCGAGAGCCTCTTCCTCAGTGGCCGCAACAAAAATCATGCGCTCGCTTAGGTCGAGCTTCCAGCCGCTGTCGTCGAGATAGTCGATTTTCTTGGGACCGTACCAAGCCGGGATCTGGTGGCCCCACCAGAGCTGGCGCGAGATGCACCAGGGCTGGATGTTCTCCATCCACTCGAAATAGGTCTTCTCCCAGTTCCTGGGGACGAAGACGGTCTTGCCCTCGCGCACGGCGGCGATGGCCGGCTGCGCCAGTGTCTTGGCGTCGGCGTACCATTGCTCGGTGAGGAACGGCTCGATCGGCACGCCGCCGCGGTCGCCGTGCGGCACGGTGTGAAGGTGATCCTCGATCTTCTCGACGAGGCCGCGCTCCTCGAGCAGCGCGACGACGCGCTTCCGCGCCTCGAAGCGGTCGAGCCCGTCGAGCGCCTCGATCGTCGCCGCGATCTCGCCGCCGGCGACACCCGCCGCGAAATCGTCGTTGCCGCGGAGCGTGACCCGCCCCTCGACGTCGAGAATGCCGATCGCCGGCAGGTCGTGGCGCTTGCCGACCTCGAAGTCGTTGAAGTCGGGGGCCGGCGTGATCTTGACGGCGCCCGAGCCGGCCTCGGGGTCGGCATAGTCGTCGGCGACGATCCGGATGCGACGACCGACCAACGGCAGGATCGCGTGCTTCCCGACCAGGTCCCTGTAGCGCTCGTCCTCGGGATGGACCGCGACGCCGGTGTCGCCGAGCATGGTCTCGGGGCGGGTGGTGGCGACGGTGATGAAGCGGCCTTCCTCGCCCTCGATCGGGTACCTGAAGTGGTAGAGCTTGCCCCTCGTCTCGACCTGCTCGACCTCGAGGTCGGAGATTGCGGTGCGGAGCTTCGGGTCCCAGTTGACCAACCGCTTGTCCTTGTAGATCAGGCCCGCGCGGTGCAGATCGACGAAGACCTTGGTGACGGCCCGCGACAGGCCCTCGTCGATGGTGAAGCGCTCGCGGCTCCAGTCGCAGGAGGCGCCGAGGCGCTTGAGCTGCTGGAAGATCATGCCGCCGGATTCGGCCTTCCAGGTCCACACCTTCTCGATGAAGGCCTCGCGGCCGATGGCGTGGCGGTCGGGCTCCTGCCGCTCGGCCATCTGGCGCTCGACGACCATCTGCGTGGCGATACCGGCGTGGTCCATGCCGGGCTGCCACAGCACGTCGCGGCCGCGCATCCGCTCGAAGCGGGCGAGCACATCCTGGAGCGTGTTGTTCAGCGCATGGCCGATGTGGAGCGAGCCGGTGACGTTGGGCGGCGGGATGACGATCGAGAAGGACTTCGCGTCCGGCGCGGCGCCGGCTCCCGCCCGGAAGGCGCCGGCCTCGTCCCACAGGGCTGCGATCCGCGGCTCGACAGCCGCCGCGTCGAAGGTCTTCTCAAGCATTTCCGGCACCGTCAGAGGAGGAAGCGGCCCCTCGTAAATCCCAAGGGTCCGGCAGTGTCAACCTGCGTGCCGCCGCCCGCGGCTCCGCGCCGGTGTTGCCGGTTGCGGCTCAACCGCCCCATTCGGGAGGGTCGGCGGCGAGCGCCGTGGTCTCCTTGGGGGAGGAGAGGGCGATGAGCGTCTCGGTGCGCTCGATCCCCTCGATCGCCTTGATCACGGCGCCGAGGAACGCCTCGAGCCCGCGCGTGTTGCGGACCCGGACCTTGAGGAGGTAGTTCCAAGACCCGGTGACGTGGTGGCACTCGAGCACCGCGGCTTCGTCGGCAACGCGGGCGAGGAAGCGCGCCTCGACTGTCGGATCGCTCCAGCCGACGAAGACGAAGGCAAGGAGGTCGAGCCCCAGCGCCTCGGCCGAGGCATGGGCATGGGTGCCGGTGAGGATCCCGCGCTCGCCGAGCTTGCGGACGCGCTCGTTCACCGACGAGACCGCGAGCCCCACCGCCCGTCCGAGTTCGGCGTGCGGCATCCGCCCGTCCGCCTGGAGGAGGGCGACGAGCTTGCGGTCGATGGCGTCGAGATCGTTCATGCATCAGGCTCCGGGAACGAGGCCCCCAAGCTACCAACGCGGCAGAGGCGGGCAAGGGCCGCGGGGTTGCGCCCGGCAAAGAAAAGCGTGCGAAGCGCGCGCGGTCTGGTATCGAGTGCGCCGCAGACGGCGAGAGGCGGAGAGGGCACCGATGGCGCGCGACGGCCGCGGCAGGAAGGGCGGCAGCAAGCGGACGGCGGACGACACGCCGATGCCGGCGCTGTTGGCTGCCGGCGACACGCGCGGACCCGACTTCATCTGCATCGGCGCCCAGAAGGCCGGCACGCGCTGGCTTTTCGACCAGCTCGCCTTCCACCCCGGCTTCTGGATGCCGCCGGTCAAGGAGCTCCATTACCTCAACGCGTCCAAGCGTTTCCTCAAGTTTGCCCGACCGCTGCTCGAACAGGCGGAGCGCAGCCTCAAGGCCGCCAGCCGGCGCCGCGCGCGCAAGGTCGAGCGACCGCTCGCCGCCGCCGATATCGACTGGCTGAAGGCGCGAATCTGGCTCCACGGCCGGCCCCAGGACCTCGACCTCTATGCCCGCCTCTTCAATCCCCGCGGCGAGCGGCTGTCGGGCGACATCTGCCCGCCCTATGCGATCCTCTCCGACGATGCCGCGGCCCGCGTCCGCGCCCGCTTCCCCGAGGCGCGCATCGTCTACCTGATCCGCGACCCGGTGGAGCGGTTCTGGTCGCAATACTGCATGATCCTGCGCCGTCATCCGCGGCCCGCGCCGGAGAGCCTCGCGAGCGTGAGGGCGTTCATGGAGGAGGGAACGGGGTCCGAGCATTCGGCGATCCGCGAGGTCGTCGCCCGCTGGCGCCGCGGTCCCGAGGACGACCGCTTCGCGCTCCACTTCTTCGACGACCTTCGCAGTGACGCCGCCGGCCTCCGCCGCCGCATCGTCGCGTTTCTCGGCGGCGACCCGGACATGCCGAGCGGCGACCTGCCGCCCGACCACAACCGCAAGGCCAGCTACGCCAAGGTGGCGATGTCGGAGGAGGTCCGCGACTTCCTCGCCGCCCGGTTCGCCGACGAGATCCGCTACGCCGCGACCGAACTCGGCGGCCCGGCTATGGCGTGGCGGGACAAGTACGGGCTGTAGGCGGGCTGGACGTATTGACTGCATAACGTCATGCGTTATGGCTGACTTATGATCGTTGGCTTCCGCGATCCCGAGACTTTGATTGTCTGGTGCGGACAACGCAGCCGCCGCCTTCCACCCGACATTCAGCCGATTGCCCTGCGGAAGCTGCGACTGATGAACAACGCGCGCCGGCTCGATGATCTTCGCGTGCCGCCGGGAAACCGGCTCGAAGCGCTGCGCGGGCGTCGCGAGGGACAGCACTCGATCGGGATCAACGACCAGTGGCGCATGTGCTTCGTGTGGAGAAACGGTCATGCCGACAAAGTCGAGATCGTCGACCATCACTGACCCCCTGCCCAACCCGCACCCGGGCGAAATTCTCCGCGAGGAGTTTCTCGCGCCCATGGGGCTCACACAGAACGGCCTTGCGCGGGCGATCCACGTTCCGCCCAGGCGGATCAACGAGATCGTGCTCGGGAAGCGGACTGTAACTGCCGACACGGACCTGCGGCTCGCCCGCTACTTTGGGGTCTCCGAGGGCTTCTTCCTCGGCCTGCAGGCGGACTATGAATTGATGGAGCGTCGGCGTCTCATCGCCGAGGACCTGAAGGCGATTGAGCCCCGCGCAGCATAGGCGGGACCAGCCAGACCGACATTGGGGGGAAGTGCCGCGGATGTTTCGCAAGATCCTGATCGCCAATCGTGGCGAGATCGCCGTCCGGGTGATGAAGACCGCCCGGCGCCTCGGCATCGCGACGGTCGCCGTCTACAACGACGCCGACCGCGATGCGGTCCACGCGCTCGTCGCTGACGAGGCAGTGCACATCGGGCCGCCGCAGGCGGCGCACTCCTACCTCGCGATCGAGAAGATCGTCGCCGCCTGTCGCTCGACCGGGGCGGATGCGGTCCATCCCGGCTACGGCTTCCTCTCGGAGCGCACCGAGTTCGCCGAGGCGCTGGCCGCGGCCGGCATCGCCTTCATCGGGCCGAACCCGCGCGCCATCGCCGCGATGGGCGACAAGATCGCCTCGAAGAAGCTCGCCGCCGAGGCGAAGGTTTCGACCGTGCCCGGACATCCCGAGGCCGTGGCGACGGAAGCCGAGGCGGTTGCGGCGGCGATCGCCGTCGGCTTCCCGGTGATGATCAAGGCGTCGGCCGGCGGCGGCGGCAAGGGCATGCGCATCGCCTGGAACGAGGGCGAGGTCGCGGAAGGCTGGGCCCGGGCGCGTTCGGAGGCGCAGTCCTCCTTCGGCGACGACCGGGTGTTCATCGAGCGCTTCGTCGAGAGCCCCCGACACGTCGAGGTCCAGGTGCTCGGCGACAAGCATGGCAACGTCGTCCATCTCGGCGAGCGCGAATGCTCGATCCAGCGCCGCAACCAGAAGATCGTAGAGGAGGCGCCGTCGCCGGCCGTCGACGCCGAACTCCGGGCGGCGATGGGGGCGGAGGCCGTCGCCCTCGCCAGGGCGGTGGGCTATGATTCCGCCGGCACCGTCGAGTTCATCCTCGGTCCGGACCGGAAGTTCTACTTCCTCGAGATGAACACCCGGCTCCAGGTCGAGCACCCGGTCACCGAGATGATCACCGGCATCGACCTCGTCGAGCAGATGATCCGGGTCGCGGCGGGCGAACCGCTGTCCTTCGGGCAGGACGATGTCTCGTTCAACGGCTGGGCGATCGAGTCCCGTGTCTATGCCGAGGACCCGTATCGCGGCTTCCTGCCCTCGATCGGGCGGCTCAACCGCTACCGGCCGCCGCGCGAGGGCCGCGACGGCGACGTGACCGTACGGGTCGATGCCGGGGTCGAGGAGGGCTCGGAGATTTCCCTGTTCTTCGACCCCCTGATCGCCAAGCTCGTCACCCACGCGCCGGACCGCGCCCGTGCCGTCGAGGCCATGGCGGACGCGCTCGACTGCTACGAGATCGAGGGGGTCGCCCACAACCAGCCCTTCCTCTCGGTGCTGATGGATCATCCGCGCTGGAAGGAGGGGCGGCTTTCCACCGGCTTCATTGCCGAGGAGTTCCCGAAGGGCTTCGCCGGGGCGGAGCCGGATGCCGGGACACTGGGGCACCTCGCGGCGGTGGCGCTGTCGATCGACCTCGCCGAGCGCCGGCGGATCGACCCGAAGGCCCCCCCGATCACCCGAGACCGCGACTGGGTCGTCCGCCTCGGCGACCACCGTCTCGACCTCCGCACCGTCGGCGAGGTGACGGTGAGGATCGATTCCGGCGTCGAGGAGGGATCGGAGATTTCGCT
>JAEZEN010000122.1 GCA_023433185.1 Pseudomonadota bacterium
CGTCGACGTGCTGTGGGTCGGCCATGCCGACCTCACCGCCTCGATGGGCATCACCGGGCAGTACGACCACCCCGACTACAAGCGGGCGCTCGCGCGCGTCGTCAAGGCCGGCAAGAAGCACGGCAAGCGCCTCGGCCGGCTGGTTACCGACATCGACGGCGGCATCGCCGAGGCCGGCGAGGGCTGGGACACGCTCTGCTATCATGGCGACGCCTGGCTGCTGCAGGTCGCGATCCGCCATGGCATCGAGGGTATCCACGCCGGCGTCGGGTCGGCCGGCGGCAAGGGCAGGGCGAGGACGAAGGGAAAGGGCAGGAAATGACCGCGCCGTTCCGCGTCGCGCTGTCGGGCGATCTCAGGAAGCCCGACGGGTCGCCGACCTACCCGGATTTCGACCTGACGCCGCTCCGCGCGGTGCCCGGGGTCGAGGCGGTCTTCCTCGATCCGGCGAACCCGCTTCGTGCCGAGCAACTCGAAGACTTCGACGCCCTGATCCTCCTCAGTCACCGCTTCGCCGCCGAGAGCGTGCCGAAGAGCGGCCGGCTTGCTGTCGTCGCCCGCTTCGGGGTCGGCTACGACACGGTCGACGTCGAGGCCTGCACGCGGGCCGGGATCGCGCTCGTCATCACGCCCGACGGGGTGCGCCGTCCGGTGGCGGTGTCGATCCTGACGCTCATGCTGGCCCTCACCGGCAAGCTCCTGATCAAGGACCGCCTGACCCGCGAGGCGGCGGGCGGCTGGGAGAAGCGCTCGGATCACATGGGCTATGGCCTCGTCGGGCGAACCCTCGGCTCGCTGGGCATCGGCAATATCGGCGCCGAGTTCTTCCGCCTCGCGAAGCCGCTCGACATGGAGTTCATCGCCCACGACCCCTTCGCCGACCCGGCCGTCGCGGCCGAGCTCGGGGTCGAGCTCGTCGGCATCGAGGATCTGTTCCGCCGGTCGGACGTGCTGTCGGTGAGCTGTCCGCTCACCCCGGAGACGCATCACATCGTCAATGCCGAGCGCCTCGCGCTGATGAAGCCGACGGCGTACCTGATCAACACCGCGCGCGGCCCTGTCATCGATCAAAAGGCACTCACCGGGGTCCTGCAGGAACGCCGCATCGCCGGCGCCGGCCTCGACGTGCTGGAGCAGGAACCGGCGGAGCCCGACGATCCCATCCTCGCGCTCGACAACGTCATCCTCGCCCCGCACGCGCTCTGCTGGACCGACCAGTGCTTCGCCGGCATCGGTGCCGCGGATGTGCGGGCGGTCCTCGATGTGCGGCAGGGCCGCGTGCCGCGCGGCGTCGTCAATCGCGAGGTCCTCGGATCGGAGACCTGGAAGGGGCGCCTCGCGGCGCTCGGCGCGCGCCACGGCGCGTGAGGCTATTGCGGCGCCGGCAGGGAGAGAGCCGCCGGCGTGACTGGACGGCCCGGCCGCGAAGCCGGCCGGGAAGGGAAGGAAGCACGACCGGCAGCCAAGACTGGTGGCCGGGCAAAATGGGAGGAAGGACATGAACGATCGCGAAAGGCGTGACTTTGAGGCCGGCCTGTCGGCCGAGGTGGATTCGTTCCTGAAGGGCGAACCGACCCGCCGCACCTTCATCACCCGCTTCGGGCAGATGGTCGGCATGCTGCCGCTGTCCGGCGCGCTGCTCACCTCGGTGAGTTCGTGGGCGCTGGCGCAGGCCTCGCTCGAACTCGCCGACCCGGCGAGCCCGCTCGGCCAGGCGCAGGCCCTGGCCCTCGCCGCCTCGACCGAGGGGCCGACGGACGGTTCGGCCTATCGCGCCGTCGAGGCCGCCAAGCAGTATTCCGGCGTCACCCTCAACATGACCTCGGAGGCGGGTCTTCAGGCGCTCGACCCGCGCAACTTCTCCGGCCCGATGTGGGAGCAGCTCACCGGGATCAGGACCAACGTCGCGGAACTGTCCTGGCCCGACCTCTATTCGAAGGCCGTCGCCGAGCACATCGCCCGCTCGGGCGCCTATGACGTGCTCGACATCGCGCCGATGTGGACCCCGTCCCTGGCCGATGGCGGCGTCATCCAGCCGCTCGACGACTATATCGCCAAGTACATGAACCTGGCCGACCTCGAGGACTACCACCCGCTCTACAAGGCCCTGCCGACCTACAAGGGCAAGATCTGGGGCTTCTTCGACGACGGCGACGTCTTCGCGCTCTACTATCGCAAGGACATCTTCGAGGACCCCAAGCTGATGGAGGCCTACCAGGCCCAGTACGGCAAGGCCCTTGCCCCGCCGACGAGCTGGGAGGAGTACGCCCAGATCGCGCAGTTCATCACCGACAACCTCGCGCCGAACGTCTACGGCGCGGGCCATTTCCGGAAGGCCGGCAGCCCGGGCAACCAGTTCGACTTCCTGCAGCAGTTCCGGGCCAATGGCGGCCAGCTCTTCGACGACGACATGCGCTCGCAGATCGCCTCGGAGGCCGGCGTCAAGACGCTCGAGAACATGATCGCGGCCAATGCAGCCTCGATCCCCGGCAACAACGAGCTCGACGCGGTGTCGCTGTGGGCCGCCTTCCTCACCGGCAAGGTCGCCATGATCTATTCGTGGCCGCCGTCGGGCCGGATGAGCGCCGGCTACTCGCAGACCGCGGAGGCGATCAACTTCATCCCGAAGTCGGAGATCGCCGGCAAGGTCGGCTATGCCGTGGTGCCGGGCAACCCGGAGCACGCAACCGGCTTCAACAAGGCGCTGTCGGCCGACTCCGCCAACCCTGACGCCGCCTACCTGCTCATGCAGTGGATGACGTCGCCGCCGGTGTCGCTCGCCCGCGTCATGCTGCCCTATGCTCTCCGCGACCCCTACCGCCTGTCGCACTTCACGTCCGACCTCTATGCCCAGCTCTGGCCGGACGCCAAGGCCTACCTCGTCAACCTCAACAACTCGGCGAACGTGGCGCTGCTCGATCCGATCATCCCCGGGGCGCAGGACTACTTCCTGACCCTCGACCGGATGGCGACCTCGGTGTGGGCGGGCACCGATCCGAAGGCGGCCCTCGAAACCGCCGCCGCGGAGATGAACGCCACCACCGACAGGCTCGGCGCGGAGTCCCAGAAGGAATACTACGCCGAGTTCCTCAAGCTGCCGGGCGCGACCGCCGACAACACGGTCGAGAAGCTCGGCATGGCCGTCACGCTCGACTGAGCGGCGCGTGAAACCGGGCGGCGGGCTCCGGCCCGCCGTCCACGATCGGATTCCTTCGGCGCGGAGAAGCGCTTTGGCAAACGCTGCAGTCATGGCCACCATGAAGCCGGCCGGCGCACCGCCGCGCCTTTCCGGCTTCGGCGAATGGTGCGACCGGAACTTCAAGTGGCTCCTCGTCGCCCCGGCGGTGCTGCTCATCCTTGCGCTGTCGATCTATCCGCTGCTCTTCTCCCTGGTCGTCTCGTTCATCAACTACGACTTCCAGATCCCGGGGCACGCCTTTGTCGGCCTCAAGAACTTCGAGATGGTGATCTTCGATCCCGTCGCGCGGCGGGCGCTGCTGCTTACCGCGATCCTCTCCGGACTCAGCGTCGGCATCGAGTTCCTGCTCGGCCTCGCCGTGGCGCTCGTCATGATGAAGAGCTTCCGCGGGCGGGGCCTCATCATGTCGATCCTGATCGTGCCGCTCTTCATCAGCCCGGTGATCGTCGGCCAGGCCTTCACGCTTCTTCTCCAGCGTCCCTTCGGCCCGACCAACTACGTCCTGTCGCAACTGCTCGGCACCGACGTGACGATCAGCTGGCTCACCGAGAGCCCGTGGGTCTACCTGTCGCTCATCCTCGCCGACGTCTGGCAGTGGACACCGTTCATGTTCGTGATCCTGCTCGCCGGGCTCACGTCGATTCCGCCCAACCTCTACGAGGCGGCCGAACTCGACGGCGTCGGCGCCTGGCAGGTCTTCTGGTCGATCACCCTGCCGCTGCTGGGACCGATGATCCTGCTGGCCCTGACCTTCCGGCTCCTCGACGCGATCCGCCTCTTCGACACGATCTTCATCATGACCGGGGGCGGGCCGGGGACGCAGACCTATACCGCCTCGTACTACCTCTACACGGTCGGCTTCACGCAGTTCCACCTCAGCCAGGCGACGGCGGGGAGCTGGCTGTTCCTGATCATCACGGCCGCCGTGGTCATGCTGCTCGTCCGGCGGCTCCTCAGGGTGGAGAAGACCTGATGGCGACGACCAGACCCGTGCGCCGGCGCCGGCGGCTGCGCATTCCGTTCGCGCGGATCCTGCTGCTCGGCTTCTTCCTCGTGTTCGTGCTGATCCCGCTCTACTGGATGCTGAACACCTCGCTGAAGCCGAGCAGCGACTACCTCGCGATCCCGCCCGTCTGGTGGCCCGACGAGCCGACCATCTCGCACTACACGGCGGCGCTGTTCGTCTATCGCGGCCTCGAGGGGCTCATCAACTCGATCATCGTGTCGAGCGCGGCGACGGTGCTGTCGGCGCTGCTCGGCTCGCTGATGGCCTACAGCCTCGCCCGCTACAATACCGGCGGCCAGCACCTGTCCTTCTGGGTGCTGTCGCAGCGCTTCCTGCCGCCGATCGCTATCGTCCTGCCCGTGTTCCTGATCTACCGCAACATCGGCCTCTACGACACGCATCTCGGCCTCATCCTTGCCTATACGGTGTTCACGCTGCCGGTGTCGGTGTGGATGATGTATGCCTATTTCCGGCAGATGCCGCGCTCGCTCGAGGAGGCGGCGCTGGTCGATGGCTGTACCCGCTGGCGGGCATTCTGGACGGTCGCGGTGCCGCTCGCCGCGCCGGGTATCGTCGCCGCGGCGGTGTTCGCCTTCATCGCCTGCTGGACCGAGTTCTTCTTCGCGCTGCTGCTCACCAGCCGCCACGCCTTCACCCTGCCCACGGTCTTCCGCTCCTTCATCGGCTTCCAGGGGGCCCAGTATGGCGAAGCGGCCGCCCTCGCCATCGTGTCGCTCGGGCCGTCGATCTTCCTCGGCGTGCTGGCGCAACGGCACCTGGTGCGGGGGCTGACGCTCGGCGCCGTGCGCGGATAGTTTAGAGACAGGACCTGACATGGCCGACGTACAGATCAAGGCTCTGCGCAAGCGCTACGGGTCGTTCGAGGCGGTGAAGGGCATCGACCTCGACATTCCGGACGGCGAGTTCACCGTGCTCGTCGGACCCTCGGGCTGCGGCAAGAGCACGCTGCTGCGCACCATCGCCGGCCTCGAGGAGATCAGCGACGGCGAGATCGCGATCGGGGGCGAGGTGGTCAACGACATGCGGCCGCGCGACCGCGACGTGGCGATGGTGTTCCAGGACTATGCCCTCTACCCGCACATGACGGTCGCCAGGAACATCGGCTTCGGCCTCAGGGCGCGGAAGCTGCCGGCGGCGGAAGTGGATGCGCGGGTGCGGGAGGCTGCCGCCATGCTCGGCATCACCGCACTCCTCGACCGCTATCCGCGACAGATATCGGGCGGGCAACGGCAGCGCGGCGCGATCGGCCGCGCCATCGTGCGCAGCCCGCGGATATTCCTGTTCGACGAGCCGCTCTCCAATCTCGACGCCCAGCTCCGTGACGAGATGCGTGGCGAGATCAAGCGGCTCCACCAGGAGATCTCGACGACCATGATCTACGTCACCCACGACCAGATCGAGGCGATGACGCTCGCCGATCGGATCGTCCTGATGCGCGACGGCCATATCGAACAGCAGGGCGCGCCGCTCGATCTGTTCGACCGGCCCGCGACGATGTTCGTCGCCGGATTCCTCGGCTCGCCCAAGATGACGTTTCTTCCCGGCCGCCTGGCGCGCGACGAACTCGGCATGTCGATCGCCGTCGACGGCGGGGCGCGCCTGCCGCTGCCGGCGGAACGGACCGGTGACAGCGCCGAGGGCAGGGCGGTGGTGCTGGGCGTGCGGCCGGAGCACATCTACCGCGCAGACAGCGGTGCACCGGCGCCCGGCACGGTGCGCTTCGAGGCGCCGCTCGAGATCCTGCAGCCGACCGGCTCACGCACCTACGCGACGTTCCGCATGGGAAGCGTTCCGGTCATGGCCGAGCTTGACGCGCATGACGCGAGCAAGCCCGGCGAGACGGTGACTCTCGAACTCAACCTCAACCGCGCCTCACTGTTCGACGCGGAGACGCAGAAGGCAGTCTAGGCGCGGCGCGGCCCGGGCCGCCGGGACCAGGACCGCGCAACGGTTCACGCGCGGTAGATGTAGACGATCGCCCGCGAGCTCGGCTCGACGAGAACCCTGACACTGTTGAGGATCGTGTAGACGTAGGGCGAGCCCGGCACCTCGTAGAGGGTCACCTCGGCCGGGACGATGGCGCCGACGACGATCTCGCCGTGGACGGCGTAGGGATTGACCGGCGTTGCGGCGATGTACTCGATCACCGCCGGCTCGGGCACGATCGCCTCGACATGGCCGTCGGCGCCGACGACGACACCGACGGCTGCCGGGGCGACGACCTCCGTGACGGCCGCTTCGACCAGCGGCAGGCCGGAGTCGGGGCCGGTGATCTGCTTGATTTCGCCGTCCTGGTTCAGCACCAGGTATTCCGACGATACCCAGCCGCTGACGCCTGCCACGCTCACTGCGCACCAGGAATAGTCGGCGATGCAGCCGGTGATGTTCGCCGGTACGTTGTATTCCATCATGCCGAGCACGGGATACTGGGTGCCCGGGCCGCTGCGGACGTTGAGGTGGGCGGTGGAATAACCCTCGACGGCGAGCGCCGGGCCCGCGGCCATGAGCAGCGCCAGGCCGGTGCCGAAGGCTGCGATCCTCTTGATTCTTGTCATTTCGGTAAAGTCCTCCTCGGTGCTCCACGCCTGAAACGGACGGCCCGCGGGCGGGATCGTGCCTGTTTATCGCGACTTCGCGCGCGGCGCTGCAAAAATGCACGTCGTTGGTGAATGCGATGGTCGAGGTTTTGCGATGCGCCACTTTCGTGGCTCATGCCGGGGTTGCGCCCATCCGCGGCGGAGTCCAGTGTCGCGGGTGCCCACCCAGAAAAAACGAGAGGAGATCCCGAGGATGAAGATTCGCGCTACCCTGTTGTCCGCCCTGCTTGCCACGGCCGTGACTGTTCCCGCCGTCGCGCAGGACTGGCCGGACCTCGTCGGCACGTGGAAAGGCACCACGCGGGCCGTCGTGGCCAATGCGGGCGGGCACTATGCGGATGCGGGGTCCGACGATGCCGGGACCTTCGCCACGGCCGAACTGACGATCGAATGGACGGAAGCCGACAACGGCCGCTACATCGGCACGATCAGTTCCCCCCAGTACACCGAGCGGGTGCTCGCCGTCGTTTCGAGCGACGGACAGTCGATCTTCACAGTGGACTCCGACGGCCTGACGATCGGCCGCCTGATGGACGAGGATCGGTTCGAGTTGTGCTACCTGCAATCGTCTTCGGCCGATACTCAGATGGCCGCCTCGTGCGTTGAGTTCGAGCGCCAATAGGCGCACACCACGCCCGTAGGGGCACTTCCACCGGGTGCAGGCGCCGTGGTCGCCGCGACAGCCGTGGCGTCCGCTCGGGCGTCGGAATGGCGCTTGTCCCGAGCGGAAGGCGGGTCCAGGAATCGCTTTCCGCAGGACACCGGCTTCGCTACAAGCGCGCGATGCTGCGCCGCCTCTATGACTGGACCATGCGACTCGCCGCCAGCCGCCGTGCCGTGCCGGCGCTGTTGGGCGTCTCGTTCGCCGAGAGCTCGTTCTTTCCGGTTCCCCCCGACGTCATCCTGGTTCCGATGGCACTCGCCCGGCCCGACCGGGCGCGCTACTACGCGCTGATCTGCACGGTCGCCTCGGTGGCGGGCGGCCTGCTCGGCTACGCGATCGGTGCCCTGCTCTTCGACACCATCGGCAACTGGCTGATCGAGGCCTACGGCTACGGCGACCGAATGGAGGACTTCCGCCATGCCTATGAGGAATGGGGCGCCTGGCTCATCCTCATCAAGGGCTTCACTCCGATCCCCTTCAAGCTGGTCACGATCGCCTCCGGCTTCGCCGGCTATGACGTCCTGCTGTTCATCCTGTTCTCGTTCATCGCCCGGGGCGCCCGGTTCTTCCTCGTCGCCGAACTGATCCGCCATTACGGCGAGCCCATGCGGGATTTCATCGATCGCCGCTTCAACCTTCTGACCATCGTGGCGGTCGTGCTGCTGATCGGCGGTTTCGTCGTCGCCCGCTACGCCATCTGAGAGCGACTCAGGGCGCGCCGTCCGGGTTGGCAACTTTCGGCCGGGTCTCGCGTTCTCCCCTGTTGGGGATAGGCGAAGGGGGACAGTTTTCCGCTGACAGACGGCTGAAATCAAAGGGTATACTCTTCCTTCAGCATAATCCGGGCAGTGTGGCCCGGAGGGGAGCGATGTCCGATGGTAAGCGCGGCCGGCACGCCCGCGCTCGATAAGGGTATGTGTGTTGCGCCGAGCGGGTCCGGGCCGTAGCCTTGCCGTCATGGCCATCGCTCTCGCGGTGGGCATCGGCTCGGTGACGCCGTCGTTCGGCATCTGGCCCTTCACCCGGCGGGAGCGCGAGGCGGTCCCCGATCCGACCCCCTACATCATCGACTTCGAGTTCAACGGCGGGACGCGCAGCCAGCAGCGCAGCATCCGCAACGCCTCCAACCTCTACGCCCTCCGCCGCGAGCCCCCCTCGGGGGTGGTCGGTCTGCTCGCCCGGGCCCGCGCCGATGTCGGGCGGATCACGGCGGCGCTCTATCGGGAGGCGCTCTATTCCGGCGAGGTGGCGATCTACGTCGATGGACGCCTGCTCCAGTCCTTCAGTCCCTTCGACACGCTCAGCACGAGTCCGGTGCCGATCCGTGTCGTCGTCACGCCGGGCGAGCCCTTCACGTTCGGCACGGTCGAGGCCGCGCCCTTGCCGCCGGGCGAGAACCTCCGCGACACCGGCCTGATCACCGGGCGGGTGGCGTCGTCGGATGCGATCGTCGCCGCCGAGACCGCCATCGCCACCGGCTGGCGCCGGCTCGGCCATCCGCTCGCCGCCGTCACCCAGCGGGACATCGTCGCCAACCACGCGACCCGGACGCTCTCCGTCGCCCTCGACGTGGCGCCCGGGCCGCCCGCCGATTTCGGCCGGGTGACGATCGTCGGGACGGAAAGGGTCGATCCGCGGCTGGTCGAGCGGCGCGCCGGCATCGATTCCGGCGACCTCTATTCCTCGGACGTCACCACGCGGGCCGAGCGGCGGCTCCGCGACCTCGGGGTATTCGAGAGTGTCCGGGTGGTGACCGGGGACAGCCTCGATCCCGACGGGACGGTGCCGATCACCATCGACGTCAGCGAGCGCAAGCCGCGGGTCTTCGGCTTCGGCGTCGAATACGACAATGTCGACGGCTTCGGCGCAAACGCCTACTGGATGCACCGCAACCTGTTCGGCGGGGCCGAGCAGCTCCGCTTCGACGCCTCGATTTCGCAGAACCTCGCCGATGCGTTCGATGCGCCCGATTACCGGCTGGCGGGCACTTTCGTGAAGCCGGCGGTGATCGGAGCGATGACCGACTTCACCTTCGGCCTCGAGACGTATCGCAGGACGACCGACGCCTACCAGGTGACCGCGAGCGCGGCGAAGACCGGGCTGACGCAGGAATTCTCGAACACGCTCTCCGGAGGCCTGATCTTCGATATCGAGAAGGCGGAGGTGAGCAATGCCATCCAGCGCGAGAGCGAATACCTGATCGCGACCCTCACCGGCACGCTCGACTGGGACCGCCGCGACAACCGGCTCAACCCGACCCGGGGCTTCCGCAACTTCTTCACCGCGGCGCCGGCCTACGATTTCGAGCAGGGCGAGACCTTCGCGACGTTCAGGAACGATTTCTCGATCTACCAGGCCGTCGATCCGGACCGGCGCTTCGTGCTGGCCGGCCGGGTCCAGGGCGGGGTGATCACCGTCGAGGACATCCGGACGGTCGCGCCCTACCGCCGGCTTTATGCCGGCGGGCCGGCCCCCGTCCGCGGCTACGCCTCCCAGCGCCTCGCCCCGCAGAACGCCAAGGGCGACATGCTCGGCGGCAAGAGC
>JAEZEN010000132.1 GCA_023433185.1 Pseudomonadota bacterium
GCCCATGTCGTCGTGCTCGAAGCGCTCGACGAACTCGGCCTGAAGCCCGCCATGGTCACCGGTACCTCGATGGGGGCCATCGTCGGCGCCGCCTATGCGGCCGGGATGAGCGGCGCTGACATCCGGGATTTCTCGGGCGGCCTCTTCCGCACGGGAAGCGACTATCTCCGCGGGCTGTGGCAGTTGCGGCCCCGCCGGCTGAGCGAGGTGTCGCTGGGCATCGGCCACTATGACCTCATGAAGGTGCTGCGCACCTTCATGCCGCCGTTCCTGCCGGAGCGCGTCGAGGATCTGGCCATCCCGTTCACGGTGATCGCCGCCGACTTCTATGCGGGCAGCGAAGTGGTCATCCGCTCGGGACCGCTGATCCCGGCGCTGGCCGCCTCGTCGGCCGTACCCATCCTTTTCCGGGCGGTCGCGTTCGAGGGGCGGGTGATGATCGATGGCGGCTGCGTCAACCCGGTGCCTTTCGACCGCCTCGGGGACGTGGACCTGACGATCGCCTGCGACGTGGTCTCGCTGCCGCGCGGCGATCCCGCGCAGCTTCCCGGCGTCGTCCAGACAGCGTTCGGGTCGGTCGTGCTGGTGTTCAAGGCGATCCTTCGCGAGAAGCTCCGCACCACGCAGCCCGACCTCATGATCCACCCGCCGACCGGCCGGTTCGGCCCGATGGACTTCCACAAGGCCGGGGCGATCATCGCCGCCTGCGACCGCGGCAAGGACGACATCAAGCGCCAGATCGCGGCACTGGTGGAGGCGCGCGCCTAGGCGTCCGCCGGGGCCGCGGCCTTCGCCGCGGGCGCTGCGGCCCTGGTCTCGTCACGGCCGAGGCGGCCGACGATGCGATAGGCGAAGATCATCGCGACGATGCCGAAGGGGATGCCGCCGATGAAGAAGCCGGCGAGCGCCCCGGCGCTGCCGGCGAGCCATGCGCCGGCGAGGACGAACGGGATGGTGCCGAGGGTGGCGCGTGCCCAGTTGAGGACCGTGGAGAGCGCCGGGTAGTTCAGGTTGTTGAAGGCGGCGTTCGAGACGAAGAGGCCGCCGGCGAAGAGGAACGTGATCGCGAGATAGCGGCAGAAGAGCAGCACCAGGTCGGCCGCCTCGCCGGCCACGCCGAAGGCGGCGACGATGCCATGCTGGGCGGCGAAGAGGATCCCCGACACCGCCAGCACGTAGATGGTGCTGATCTTGAGGCTGTCATCGAGGGCGCCACGGACGCGCTCGAACATGCCCGCCCCGAAGTTCTGGCCGACCACCGGGCCGACGGCGCCGGAAAGGGCGAAGAGGCCGCCGAAGGCGACCGGCACCAGCCGCGAGACGATGGTCCAGCCGGCGACAGCGGCATCGCCATAGACCGCGATCGCCGCGGTCATGTAGCCGTTGCCGACGGGGGTGGCGATGTTGGTGAGGATCGCCGGCACCCCGATCCGCGCAAGCGGCGGGAAGTCGCGGCGCATGGTGGCGAGCCCCGGCCGCGCGATCAGGTCGTGGCGGCGGACGAGAATCGAGAGGCCGTAGGCCACCATCCCGATCCGCGCGGCCGCGGTGGCGATGGCCGCGCCTGGAACGCCGAGACCGAGGCCGAGGATCAGGAGCGGGTCGAGGACGAGGATGATGCCGCCGAACCACAGGGTCGTGTACATCGCGCGCTTGGCGTCGCCGACCGCGCGCAGCAGTCCCGTCGCGCACATGCCGAGGCCGAGGAGCGGGGTCGTCGGCAGCACGATGAAGGTGAAGAGGGCGGCGGTGTCGAGCGTGTCGCCCGTGGCGCCGAGGAGGCCGAGGGCCGGGCGCACGAAGGGCAGGCTCGCGAGCGTGGCGACGCCGGTGACGAGCGTCAGCCAGGCGAGCGCCGAACCCGCCAGCTCGCGGGCATGGGGCCGGTCTTCCGCCCCGAGGGCGCGAGCCACGAGCGCGGTGGCCGCGATCATGATGCCGACCGAGAGCGAGACGTAGAAGAAGACGAGCGCCGAGGCGTAGCCCACGGCGGCGGTCAGGCTCGGATCGCGCAGCAGCGAGATGTAGAAGAGATTCAGGAAGTCGACGAGGAAGATCGCGACGAGGCCGATCGAACTGGTCGAGGCGAGCACCAGCACGTGCCGCATCGTCGAACCCGTCGTATAGCGGGCCTTGTCCTTCGGGGCGGCCGCACTGGCCATGGAGCGGGTCCGGATTCTTGCGGCCGTTCCGGCCGGAGGCGGGCTGTCGCGGACGATATGGCGCGGATCACTGCGAAGAGCAATCGATGCGGGTGCCTTGCCCCTGCGGCCTATCGGCCATAGATGAGGGCTCCCCGGAGACCACCATGACCCAGATCCTCGACCAGTCCGACCTTGCCGACCGCGCCGCCCGTCTCGTCGAGGCCGCGAAGCGCGCCGGCGCCGATGCCGCCGATGCGGTCTGCGTGCGCGGCATGTCCCTCTCGGTCGAGGTCCGGCTCGGGAAGATCGAGGAGACCGGCCGGGCGGAGGGCGACGACTTCACGCTGCGGGTCTTCGTCGGCAAGCGCACCGCCAATGTCTCGGCCAATGTCGTCGGCGATCCCGCCGAACTGGCCGAGCGCGCCGTTGCGATGGCGCGGGTGGCGCCGGAGGATCCCTATGCCGGTCTCGCCGACGCCGAGCGCCTTGCGACGGCCTTTCCCGACCTCGACGTTCTCGATGCCGCGATCCCGTCCGCGGCGGAGATGACCGAGGCGGCGCTCGCCGTCGAGGATGCGGCGCGCGCCGTTCCGGGCGTGAGCAATTCCGGCGGCGCCAGCGCCGGTTGGTCGCTCGGCGGCCTGGTGCTCGCCACCTCGCACGGCTTCACCGGCTCCTATCTGACGTCGCGCTTCAGCCTGTCGGCCTCGGCCATCGCCGGCGAAGGGACGGCGATGGAACGCGACTACGAGGCCGAGGTGAAGGTGCACCGGGGCGACCTCTCCGACCCCGCGACGATCGGCCGGAAGGCGGGCGAGCGCGCGGTGCGCCGGCTGAATCCGTCCCAGTTCCCGACCGGCCGGGGCACCGTGGTTTACGATCCGCGCGTCTCGACCAGCCTCGTCGCGAGCCTCGCCGGCGCCGTCAACGGGGCGGCGATCGCCCGCAAGACCAGCTTCCTCCGCGACAGGATGGGTGAGCAGGTCCTCGCCCGCGGGATCCGCATCACCGACGATCCGCTCCGCCCGCGCGGGCTCGCCTCGCGCCCGTTCGATGGCGAGGGCGTGGCGCCGGAGGCGTTCGACGTGGTCGACGACGGTGTGCTCCAGCGCTGGTTCCTCGATTCGGCGACGGCCCGCGAACTCGGCCTTCAGACCAACGGCCACGCTTCGCGCGGCGGCGGCAACCCCGCGCCGGGCTCCACCAACCTCACCCTTCAGCCCGGCAGCCAGACGCCGGAGGAACTGATCGCGGCGATCGGCGAGGGCCTCTACGTGACCGAGATGATCGGCCACGGCGCCAATCTGGTCACCGGCGACTACAGCCGCGGCGCCGCCGGCTTCGCCATCCGCGGCGGTGTCCTGGCCGAGCCGGTCAGCGAGATCACCGTCGCCGGCAATCTCCGCGAGATGTTCCTGAACCTGACGCCGGCGAGCGATCTCACCTACCGCTTCGCCCTCAATGCCCCGACGGTCGCCATCGAAGGCATGACCATCGCGGGACGGTGACGGCCGAAATGGCTCACGGAGGGGCGCGCGCCGACGACCTGGCCCTGCTGGAACGGGCCGGCGCCGAGGCGGCGGCGTTGGCGCTCTCCTATTTCGGGCGCGAGCCCCAGGTCTGGCTGAAGGACGGCGGCTCGCCGGTCAGCGAGGCCGATCTTGCCGTCGATCGACGCCTGGCGGAGGTGCTGCTGGGGGAGCGACCTGACTATGGCTGGCTGTCGGAGGAGACCGCCGACACCAGGCTTCGCCTGGGACGCGACCGGGTCTTCGTCGTCGACCCGATCGACGGTACCCGTTCCTTCCTCGCCGGGGCGAAGGACTGGACCGTGTCGCTCGCCGTGGTCGAGGCGGGGCGGCCGGTGGTCTCGGTGCTGGTCGCGCCGGCGCTGGACGAGACGTTCCACGCGGTCGCGGGGGAGGGCGCCTTCCTTTCCGGCCGGCGCCTGCACGCGCGCTCTGTGGCCGGCCTCGGCGACGCACGCTTTGCGAGCAGCCGCCGCTATGCCGGCGCGGTCGGCGGCTCCGGACCGCCGCGGAAGCCCCGCTTCATCGGCTCCCTCGCCTATCGGATTGCGCTGGTCGCGGCGGGCGAGATCGATGTCGTCATCGCCAAGCCCGCGGCACGGGACTGGGACCTTGCGGCTGCCGACCTTTTGGTGCACGAAGCCGGCGCGAGGCTCGCCACCCTCGGCGGTGCGAACCTCGGCTACAATGGGCAGGATACGACTCACCCGACGCTGATCGCCGCGAATCCGGCGCTTTTCGGCGACGTTGTGAAGCTGGTGCGAAGAGTGGACAGCGAGTCTTGAGCAATGGCCGGTAGCGACAGCATCACGGGTGGGCCGGGAGGCACGAGCCAGGGCGGTGCCGCGCCGCCGCAACTCCTCCATCTCGTCTTCGGCGGCGAACTCGAGAGCGTCGAGGGGTTGCGCTTCTCCGATCTCGCGGCCCTCGACATCGTCGGCATCTACCCGAACTACAGGACCGCCTACGACGCCTGGAAGGGCAAGGCGCAGGCGACCGTCGACAACGCGCGCACCCGCTACTTCATCGTGCACCTGCACCGCCTCCTCGATCCCGAGGCCTCGGTGTCCGGCGATCGCTAGCCGGCAACGATGGTCGAGTCCCTGCGATCCGCGGAGAATGCGGAGCGGCCGCACGACGGAGCCGCCCCGCCCGCGGTCGCGGTCAGGAAGAAGCGGCGGAAGCCGCGGCTGTCGAGCCGCATCCTCAAGAGCGGCCCGGTGCAGAAGGGCGTCGCCGGGCTGGCCGCCAGTTACCTGCGCTTCGTCAACTGGACGAGCCCGCTCCGCTTCGATCCCGAGGATGCCTTCGACCGCTACATCCATCTGGCGCCGGTGATCTTCACGATGTGGCATGGCCAGCACTTCATGCTGCCCTTCGCCCGCATCTTCGACTTCGATGCCCGGGTGCTGATCTCGCGCAGCAGCGACGGCGAGCTCAACGCGCTCGTCGCCGAGAAGCTCGGGGTGAAGACGATCCGCGGCTCGACCGCCCGGGACGCGTCGCGCATGCTCGAGAAGGGGGCGCTCGCCGGTTTCGTCGAGATGAAGACGGCCATCGAGCAGGGTGCCTGCGTGACGATGACGGCCGACATCTCCAACCTCGCGGCCCGGCGGGCCGGGCGCGGCATCGTGACGCTTGCCCGGGCGAGCGGCCGGCCGATCATCCCCATCGCCTATGCGAGCAGCCGCCGGATCGACGTGAAGAGCTGGGACCGTTCGACCATCAACCTGCCGTTCGGCCGTTCGGTCGTCGCGGTGGGGGCTCCGGTCATGGTGGCGGAGGACGCCGATACCACCGTTCTCGAGGAGAAGCGGCTGGCTGTCGAGACCAGCCTCAACGAGGCGACAGAGCGCGCGCATCGCATCGTCGACGGGCGCCGTGGCTAGGCTCGCCGCGACGGCCGCCTTCGGCGTCTATCGCCTTGCGGGGATACTGATCCGCCCGGCGACTCCGCTGCTTCTGTCGTGGCGGGTGTCGAAGGGCAAGGAGGACCCGACGCGACTCGGCGAGCGCTACGGCCGCCCAGGCCGCGAGCGCCCGGCGGGGCGACTGGCCTGGATCCACGCGGCGAGCGTCGGCGAGACGATCGCCGTCCTGCCCCTGATCCGAAAGCTGCGGGCGGAGCGGGTGCAGGTGCTGCTCACCACCGTCACGCTCACGGCGTCGAAGATTGCCGCCGAGCGTCTGCCGGCCGGTGCGATCCACCAGTTCGCTCCCCTCGACTGCAAGCCCTTCACCGAAGCGTTCCTCACGCATTGGCGGCCCGATGTCGCCGTCTTCGTCGAATCCGAGATGTGGCCGCAGGCGGTGATGAGCCTGTCCGCCCGCCGCATCCCCCTGGTGATTGCCAACGCGCGGATGTCGCAGCGGAGCTTCGCCGGCTGGAACCGCTTCCGGGCCGTGGTCTCCGATCTCTTCACGCGCGTCTCGCTCTGTCTCGCCCAGACCGCACGCGATGGTGAGCGCTACGCCGCCCTCGGGGTCCGGCAGGTCGTCGTCACGGGGAACCTCAAGTTCGATTCGCCGCCCCTTGCTGCGGCGCCGGAAGCGGTCGCCGCATTTCGTGATGCGCTCGACGGTCGCCCGGTGTGGCTGGCGGCGAGCACCCATCCCGGCGAGGACGAGATCGTCGCCGATGCCCATGCCCGGCTCGTCGCGACGCATCCCGCCCTGCTCACGGTCATCGTGCCGCGCCATCCGGAGCGCGGACCCGGCATCGCCGCGATGCTCGACGCCCGCGGTCTGGGCACCGCGCGGCGGAAGGCCGAAGAGCCGCTCGCCCCGGACGTTGCGGTCTATGTCGCGGACACGCTCGGCGAACTCGGGCTCTTCTACCGGGCGGCGCCGGTCGCCTTCGTCGGCGGCTCGCTCGTGCCTCACGGAGGGCAGAATCCGATCGAGCCGGTGATGCTCGGCTGCGCCGTGCTCCACGGCCCGCATGTCCAGAACTTCGCCGATGTCTATGCCGCGCTCGACGGGCTCCGTGGCGCCGCGAAGCCGGTCACCGACGCCGCGAGCCTCGCCGACGGGGTGGAGGCGCTGCTTGCGGATCCCGGGCTCCGCGAACGGCGCGTCGCCGCTGCGAATGCCGCGCTCAAGCCGTTCACCGGCGCGCTCGCAGCGACCTGGACGGCGCTCGCTCCGTATCTCATCGAGCCGGCTAAGGGGCCGGCCGAACTGGCGGCACCCGTGCCTTGAGCCGGGCACCGCGCTTCTGGTGGCGGCCGGAACGCAGCGCCGCCGCGATGATGCTCTGGCCACTGTCCGCGACCTACGGACGAGCGGCGGCCTGGAAGATGGGCCGCGCCCCGCGCTTCCGGCCGCCGGTGCCGGTGGTCTGCGTCGGCAACTTCGTCGTGGGCGGGGCGGGCAAGACGCCGACCGCGCTCGTCCTCGCCCGCCTCGCGAGGGGCCGGGGCCTAAAGTCGGGCTACCTGACGCGCGGCTATGGCGGCTCGGCCAGGGGGCCGCTGCTCGTCGACCCCGCCCGCCATTCGTCCGGCGACGTCGGGGACGAGCCGCTGCTCCTTGCCGCGGCGGCGCCGACGATGGTCAGCGCCGACCGGATTGCCGGGGCGAAGGCCCTGGTCGACCTCGGAGTCGACATCATCATCATGGATGACGGGTTCCAGAACCCGTCGCTTGCCAAGGATCTGGCGCTGGTCTGCATCGATGCCGGGGTCGGTATCGGCAACGGCATGGTGACGCCGTCGGGGCCGCTCCGGGCGCCGTTGGCAGTTCAACTCCGGAAGGCGGACGCCCTCGTGCTGATCGGCGAGGGCGAGCGCTCCGAGGCCCTGGTGCGCACGGCGGCGCGGGCCGGGCGGCAGGTGCTGCGGGCGGCGCTCAAGCCGGCCCGGGTCCGCGAGTTCCGCAAGGAGCCGCTGCTGGCCTTCGCGGGGATCGGTCGGCCGGAGAAGTTCTTCGAGTCCCTCGTCGCGGCGGGCGCCACGGTGACGCGCTCCGTGCCCTTTCCCGACCACCACCGCTACAGCGAGGCCAATGCGGCGACCCTCATCGCCCGCGCCGAGGCGGAGGGCCTGCGGCTGGTCACCACCGAGAAGGACATGGTGCGCCTCGCCGGGGCCGGCGGCCGGCTCGCCGAATTGCGCGAGAAGACCACGGCCTTCGGCGTGACGCTCGAGTTCGAGAACCCCGGGGCCGTGGGCGAAATGCTGGAATCCGCGGCCCTCAAGGCGCGGTAGCCGCGGTCCTCAGTCGCCCTTCGGCGGCCGGTGGCGGCTGACCGAGGTGGCGGCGTCGGCATAGGCCTCCTGGTGCTCGACGCTCCAGTACTTCAGTTCGTCGAGCGGGATGTCGACGCCGGTGACGGCGCAGCGCACGAAGCTTCCCGGGGCGATCACCTGGAAGTCGCCGTCGAGAAAGCGGAGCCGCGCAAGACCGCCGCGGCCGTGTCGTTCCATCCGATTCATGCGGCGACCATAGCCGGCCCCGCGCCGTGCGCGCAAATCAAGCCGCCATCTCATTGGTTCTGGCCGCCGAGCACGCCCTTGATCAGGTCCTCGACGGCCTGCTGCTGCTGGTTCTTGGCGTTGTCCTTCTTCCGGTTGTTGTTGTTCTTCTTGCCGCCCTTGCCGTCGTCCTGCGGCTGTTCGGCGACGGGTGCGGGCTGCGGCTGGCTTTCCTGGGACTTCTTGCCGCCCCCGCCGCCCTGGCCCCCGCCGCCCTGGCCCTTGCCGGTATCGCCGCCGAGAATGCCGCCGAGATTGCCGAGGCCCTGGCCGCCGAGCAGCCCGCCGCCGTTCTGCTCGATCGTGTTGATCGCGCCCTGGGGATTCTGGAGGATGCCCTGGATGTCGGGATAGATCTTGGGCCTCGACAACGGGCCTTCGATGAGCACCGGGGCGGCGAAGTCCTGGAGCTTGCCACCCTTGCCGGCGACCTTCGCGGCGAGCCGGTAGCTGACCGTCTCCGCCGGCAGATCGATGGTGCCGGCGCCGGCGAGTTGGAACTGCGGCCCGGCCATGATCAGGTCGTTATTGGTGACGATCCCCTTGTCGACCGCGAAGGTCGCGCCGACCTGCGTGAACGCGGTCTTGTCGTTCGACGGCTGCCAGCCGAGCAGCGCGTTGACCGACAGCGTCTGGAGCATCTTCGGAATGTCCACGCCGAGGATGGCGCCGTTCTGGATGTCCATGCTGCCCTTGCCCGAGAGCGCGCGGGTCAGCGCGGCGGTCGATTTGCCGCTCGCCTGGAGGTTGAAGGCGAAGTTGCCCTTTCCCTCGATACGGCTGAAGCCCATCGCATCGGTCAGGAACGCAAGGGCGTCGACGCCGGCCAGCCGGAAGCTCGCGCCCACCGCGGGCGTCTGCGACGCGCCGTCGACGGCGATGGCGCCGGTGCCCGAGCCGGAATAGAGGGCCATCTCGGTGAGGTTCGCATCGAGCCGGCCGTCGGCGATCTTCACGGTGAGGGCCGAGGGACCGATCTTGATGTCGTTGGCGATGATCGACTGGGCCCTGAGGTTGAGGTTGGCATCCATCGCCTTGAGGCCGGAGAAGTCGATCGGCGTGTCGCCGCCGCCCCCGCCGCTACCGCCGCCCGAGCCACCCCCGCCGCCTCCGCCGGAGCCTGCCGCGCCGCCCCGGGCCGCGGCGAGGTACGGGGAGATGTCGAGCAGTTCCATGGCGAGCCCGGCGGCGAGCGTCGGCTTGCCGCCGAAGCTGAACTTGCCGGTGCCGACGCCCTTGGACTTGTCGAGGGTGAAAGCGGCATTGTCGAAGGAGAAGGCGTCGGCCGTCAGCTTCACGTCGCCGGCGATCGAGAACTGGCGAAGGCCGCGGCCGGCCTCCATCGGCTGGCCTATCCAGCCGAGCAGGTCGCGGAGCGAGCCGGTGGAGAGGGTGATGCGTCCGGCGCCGAGCCCGTCGAGGCTCGCGGAGCCCTCGAAACCGACATTCACGCGGTCCGACTGGGCGTTGAACGTGACCGGCACGTCGCGGCCGAGCAGCAGCGGCCGGCCGTCGACGGTGGCGGCCACGGCGAAGCGGGTACCGCGCCAAGTCACCGCGCCTTCGGCCGACATCGGCGCGGTCAGCGACTGGAAGCGCGTCGTGATGTCGATGTCCTCCAGCGTGTTGGCGGAGGCATCGCCGCCGACCATGTCGGCGAGGTCGAGGCCGGTGACGCGGGCGTTGCTCAGCGTCACCGCGCCGCTCGCCTGGAGGTTCGAGGCGAGCGCGATGTTGTCGGCGCCCTTGGTCGAGAACTGAACGTCGAAGCCGCCCGTGCCGGTGACCGGCGCAGACTGGCCGGCCAGTGCGAGGACGGCCGGAAGGTCGACGCCGTTCATCTTCACCGCGCCCGAAATAGCGGGCTCCGCGGTGCGGGCGTCGATCACGACATTGCCGGAGCCCGGCGCACCGTTGATCTCGACGGAGCGGATGCCCGCCTCCAGGACGCTGTCGGCGAGCCTCACATCCAGTCCGAGGTTGCGCACCGCCATGTCCCCCGAGACGAGTTCCTCGACGGTGATGTCGACATTGGCATCGAGGAGGCCGAGCATGGACAGGTCGATCGGCTCGCTGCCAGCGGTCCCGCCTCCTGCCCCGCCGCCTTCGCGGGCGGGCGGCGAGAAGCTGTCGAGATCGACCCTGCCGAGCGCGAGCTTCATGCCGACGCCGGGCCGGGCGCGGTCATAGGCGGCCCGGAAGCCGCCCGACACCGGCACCGCGCCCAGCGTGCCGGCGAAGGACTCGACCAGAATGTCGCTGCCGGTTGCCACCAGCTTGCCGTCGAGGGCGAAGCCGCCGAAGCCCGGGGCATCGGGAAGGGGGGCGACGGCCGCGAGGAACCTCTGGAGGGAGTCGCCCCTGGCGTTCCAGGTCCCGGCGAAGAGCTGGTCGCCGTCGAAGGCGGTGCCGGCGAGGGTGGCGCTGCCGCCGTCGTTGGAGATCGTCAGGTCGACGGGGATGCGCTCGAACCGGTCGGCGCTCTCGCGTTCGCCGACCTTGAGGGCGATCTTCTGCTCGACGCCGAGGTAGCGGAACGTGCCGGCGACCGAACCGGGGCCGGTGATCTGCGGCATGTCAAGGGTGAGGTTGACGCCGTCGATCGCCTCTTCGGTGCCGCTCCGGCGGTCGCGATAGACGAAGCTGCCGTCGACGATGGTGACGCGATCGATCGAGAGCCGGTCGAGGCCGGTGATGACCTCCGCGGTCGCCTCCGGCACCGCCGGCTCGCTGGCGATCAGGTCCGCGATGCTCTCCTGCGCCGAGGCGGGCGGCGGCCCGCCCCAGTTGCTGTTGCCGTTCTCGTCGTATTCGAGAACGATGCGCGGCCGCTCGATGGTCAGCGCGTTGATCTCGACATTGCCGCCGATCAGCGGCAGGAGGCTCAGCCCGAAGGACACGGAATCGACGGCAAAGGCCTCGCCCTCGCCGGTCAGGCCGCCGAGGCCGACGCTGCTCGCCGAGAGGCGCGCGGTGGGGAGCACGCTGATCGAGATCGGCCCGTCGATCCGCACGTCCCGGCCGGTCGCCTCCTCGAGCCGCGTCACCAGTTCGGCCCGCACCGTCTCCGAAGGGATGAACATCGGCAGGGCGAAGAGCCCGCCGACGATCAGCACGACGACGACGGCGAGGCCGATCAGGATCTTCTTCATGGGGGCTGCCTCCGGGCCGGCGAATACTCCGAATCACGAATTATTGCAGGCCATTGCAGCAGAGTCGTGGCACGCAGAGGCTGCCCGCCCGGCGTGCGAGCCGTGGTGCGTGACTTCGCGCCCCGGTTCCACTAACAAACGGCGTCCCTCGAACCGGCCGCGACGTCCCATGCCTGACCTGCTTCTCGAACTGTTCTCCGAAGAAATCCCGGCGCGCATGCAGCGCAGGGCAGCGGAAGACCTGCGCAAGCTCGTCACCGATGCGCTGGTCGAGGCCGGCCTCGTCTACGAGGGCGCCAAGGCCTTCGCCACGCCGCGCCGCCTGGCGCTGACCGTCCACGGCCTGCCGCCGCGCTCGCCGGACCGGCGCGAGGAGCGGAAGGGGCCGCGGGTCGGCGCACCGGAGAAGGCGCTGGAAGGCTTCCTCAAGGCTGCCGGGCTCTCGTCGATCGACCAGGCGAAGGTCCAGCCCGACAAGAAGGGCGACTTCTACGTCGCCGTCCTCGAGAAGCCGGGCCGCACGGCCGAGGAGGTGATCGCCGAGATCGTCCCCGCCGTCGTGCGCGCCTTCCCGTGGCCCAAGTCGATGCGATGGGGCGCGGCCTCGGCGCAGCCGGGCAGCCTCTCCTGGGTGCGGCCGCTGCATTCGATCCTCTGCGTCTTCGGGCCGGAGACCAGCGACACCGAGGTGGTGCGTTTCGCGGTCGACGGAATCGAGTCCGGCGACATCACCCGCGGCCACCGTTTCATGGCGCCGGGCGAGATCACGGTGCGCCGCTTCGACGACTATGCGCCGAAGCTCGAAAAGGCGAAGGTCGTCCTCGACGCCGACCGTCGGAAGGCGATCATCCTCGCCGACGCCCGCGACCGGGCGCTGGCGCTCGGGCTCGAACTGGTCGAGGACGAGGCGCTGCTCGAGGAGGTCGCCGGGCTGGTCGAATGGCCGGTGGTGCTGATCGGGTCGTTCGACGAGGCGTTCCTCGAAATCCCGCCGGAAGTGATCCGCACGACGATCCGCGCCAACCAGAAGTGCTTCGTTCTGCGATCGCCTGAAGGTGGCCTTTCCAACCGCTTCGTGCTGGTCGCCAACATCGAGGCGCCGGACGGCGGCGCGGCGATCGTCGCCGGCAACGAGCGGGTCATCCGGGCGCGGCTTTCGGACGCGCGGCACTTCTACGACACCGACCGCCGCGACCTGCCGGGCCACGACACGCCGGAGTTCAGGGCGGCGGCCGAGCGCCTCAGGCTGGACCTTCGGAAGCCGCTCGACCAGCGCATGGCGAAGCTCGCCGCGACCAACGTCGTCTTCCACGAGAAGCTCGGCACCCAGGGCGAGCGCGTCGAACGCATCGTCCGGCTCGCCGGCGAGATCGCCGACGTCGTGTCGGAGGCGCCCGGCTTCCGGGCGAAGGTCGAGCGCGCGGCGACGCTGGCCAAAGCCGACCTCACCACCGAGATGGTCGGCGAGTTCCCCGAGTTGCAGGGCCTGATGGGACGCTACTACGCCACCGCCCAGGGCGAGGACGCCGCGGTCGCGGCGGCGATCGAGGACCACTACAAGCCGCTCGGCCCCTCCGACCGGGTGCCGACGGATCTCGTTTCGGTCTGCGTCGCGCTTGCCGACAAGCTCGACCTGCTGGTCGGCTTCTGGGCGATCGACGAGAAGCCCACCGGCAGCAAGGACCCCTACGCGCTCCGCCGCGCGGCGCTCGGCGTCATCCGGATCGTACTGGAGAACGGGCTGCGCCTGCCGCTGACCGGACACCTGTTGAGCGCGGCAAAGCAGGTCGTCGACCAGCGCTACTATGCGGGGGAGGCGGATGGCCTTGCTGCCGAGCCCGGACAGGCGCCGGTCGTCGTCCCGGTCGACGTGCTCGCCCAGGCCGAGCTGCGCTTGACCGAGAGCGTGAGGGCGCTCCAGGGCGCGTCTGAATTCGTCCCCGGCTATCGGCCGCTGGGCGAGCATATCGGGCAAGACCTCCTCGCCTTTATCGCCGACCGCCTGAAGGTGCAGCTCCGTGAGCAGGGCGCGCGGCATGACCTCGTCGACGCTGTGCTGTCGCTCGGGCAGCAGGACGACCTGCTGCTGATCGTGCGCCGCGTCGAGGCGCTGGGCCGGTTCCTCGAGACCGAGGACGGCCGCTCGCTGCTCGCCGGCACCAAGCGCGCCAGCAACATCCTTCGCGAGGAGGAGAAGAAGTCGGGTGGCGCCTTCGCCGGCGACGTCGACCCGGTGCTGCTCCACGCGGCGGAGGAGCGCACGCTGTTCGAGGCGGTGGGCGCTGCGACCGGGGCCGCCGAGGCGGCCGTGGCGATCGAGGACTATGACGGCGCGATGCGGGCGCTGGCGGGGCTCCGCGGGCCGGTCGACACCTTCTTCGAAGAGGTGCGCGTCAATGACGACGATCCGGCGGTGCGCGAGAACCGCCTTCGCCTCCTCAACCGGATCCGCGCGGCGACGCTCGCCGTGGCGGACTTCTCAAAGATCGAGGGATAGTCATGGCCAGGAATGTGCCAGCCCCCACCACGGCCTATGCCCGGCAATCGGCGCTCTTCGGCATCGTCGTCGGGGTCGTGCTGATCCTTATCTGGGTCTACCGGATCGCGACCGGGGGCGTTCCCGAGCTCTATGACTCGCTCCTCCAGACCAAGCTCCATGTCGCCATCCAGTTCCTCACCGCGGCGGCCATGATCGTCTCGGGCTGGGCGCTGTGGGTGGGGCGGAGGTGGGCCTTCAAGGCGTTCATCCTCGCCAATGGCATGCTGCTGATCGCGGTGATCAACGCCATCTCGTGGTACGGGGACCGCGGCGAGATGGGCTTCGTCTACTTCTTCGTCGCGCTCGCGGTGGCGGCGGTGTTCTTCGTCATGCGGGCAGAGGAATAGAGGCACGGAAAGAGCGAGAACCGCCCCCCGTCCTTGGGCTGGGGAGCCGGAGGGGGGCGGTTCCGCCTCGGGACTTTAGTCCCGATCGCTTGCGACTAGAGCCAGTAGGGCGGGGCGCCCCAGTAGCCGTAGATCGCGCTGTCACGGTTGGCGTCGGACTTCTCCCACCAGGCTTCGTCCCGGCCATATTTCGGCGCGCCGCGAAGCTGTTCGTCGGTCACGTTGACCTCGTAGCCGCCGAGATTGGTGTTGTAGGTGAGCACCGACCAGGGAAGCGGATAGGACTCTTCGCCGAGGCCGAGGAAGCCGCCGAAATTCATCACCGCATAGGCGGCCTTGCCGGAGCGCTTGTCGAGCATGATGCGCTCGATATGGCCGACCTTGTCGCCATTGGAGCGATAGACGTTGGTGCCCTCGACCTTGTCGCTGGCGATCAGTTCGTGCGTCTCGCGATTCGAGACCTCGGCCGCCGCCACGTCACGGGTGTGGGTGTTCATGGGAAGCTCTCCTTCGTCTGTGACTGCTGAAACGGTGCGTGGAGAGGTTGGTTCCCGGTAACCAGGCGCAAAGCTTTTGCTGTGAAGCTCGGGCATGATCGGGCGCCCGGCGATTCGTCGCGGGGGCCTCGACCCACTCCACAAGGAACATGGAAATGACCATCACCTTAGCCCACATCACGCCGATCCTGGCGCTCATCGGGGGCATCGTGATTTTGATCGCGCCGCGGATCCTCGCCTATATCGTGGCGATCTGGCTCATCATCTACGGCGTCATGGGCCTGTGGCCGAACCTGCTCGGCTGACGGCCAGCGACCCGCTGCGGGCGGCTCAACGGCCGCCCGACGGGCGCTCCGGCACCAGTATCCTCAGAGGCTCGCTCTGCATCCCGATCACGATCTGACATCCGGCGGCCCTGGGGGTGTCGTCGTCGATCCGGAACGGAAGGTCGTGATCCAGGCGGAACGCGACATTGCGGCCGACCACGACGCGGACGGGTGGCGCGCTGGCCTCGGGGTCCATCAGCCATGCGAGCATGGCGGAGCGCCGGTCCTCTTCGAGAAGCACCACCGACACCGCGCCTTCAAGCCCCCCCGATCCGGGGGCGAGGGGAAGGCGAGGTCCGGAATGGCTGAAGCTCAGGACTTCCACCATCAGCCAGCGACCCGCCAGGGTCTCGCCATCGATCCATAGATCGACCGCTGCCGCTTCGCTTTCCGCCAGCGCGGCGGCAAAGGATTGCCGGCCGTTGGCGATCTTGCCGCGAACGCTGCGGTTGGGGGGTGTTTCGATGTCGATCGATGCCGCGAGGGCCCCGAAGCCGACGCCTTCGAGAAAGCTCGTCTCGCCGGGCGATCCCTCCACCTGCGCGACGTGAAACGCCTGCGCGATGACGGCGCCGGGAACGACGGCGTGCAGTCCGCCGCGGGGGATGCCGAGGCTCGTGGCGACATTGTTGGCGCCGCCGAGCGGCACGATGCCGATCGGCCGCCGGCGATCGCCCCCCTGCTTGGCGACCTTGGCCACCGTTCCGTCGCCGCCGGCGACGATCAGCACGTCGAAATCCTGCGCGAGGCAGGCGGGAAAGGCGTCGTCCCGGGTGGAACAGTAGGAGACGTCGAGGCCCGTCGTGGCGAGGGCCGCGACGAGGTCGGCCCGGTCATGGTCGGCCTTGCCGGCATTGGGGTTGTGCAGGAGGAGGGCGCGCATGGCCCTTCAACGATTTCCGGCCGGAATGGGTCCTTGCGTCCGCGCGCGAGTCGGCTTGCTGCCTGCCCGCGCCATCGCTATCTGATCCACCCTGATGAAACACCGCACGGGTGGGGCGATGAGCACTTCCGGAACCGACACAGAAACGCACCCCGCGGGGCAGGGGCCGGGCGATCACCGCTCGCGCCTCCGGCGGTTCATCGAATCGGAGGCGGTGGTCCGCTTCATCATCACCGTCATCGTTCTCAATGCGATCGTCATCGGCCTCGAGACCTGGCCGGTGGCGGCGGACCGGTTCGGCTGGCTCCTCGTCCTCCTCGACAGGGTGGCGATCGGCATCTTCGTCGTCGAGATCGCCATCAAGCTGATCGTCTATCGCTGGCGGTTCTTCGCCAGCGGCTGGAACGTGTTCGACTTCGTCATCGTGGCCATCGCCCTGGTGCCCGCAACGGAGTGGATGTCGGTGCTGCGCGCCATGCGCATCCTCAGGGCGCTTCGGCTCCTCTCCATGATGCCGCAGATGCGGCGCGTGGTGCAGGCGCTGCTCGGGGCGATCCCGGCGATGGGATCGGTCATCCTTCTGCTGACGCTGGTCTTCTACGTCGCCGCGGTCATGGCGACGAAGCTGTTCGGTGCGGTCTTCCCGGAGTGGTTCGGCTCGATCGGCGCATCGCTCTACTCGCTCTTCCAGATCATGACGCTGGAATCGTGGTCGATGGGGATCGTCCGGCCGGTGATGGAGAGCTTCCCCTACGCCTGGGTGTTCTTCGTGCCGTTCATCCTGGTCACGTCCTTCGTGGTCCTGAACCTGTTCATCGCCATCATCGTCAACGCCATGCATGCCACCGAGGCGGCCGAGCAGGAAGCCCGCGAGGATCAGGTGGCGCGCGAGATCGCCGCGCTCGGTGCCGAGATCCGGGCCTTGCGGGAGGAGACCCGCCGCGAGGCCTCCGAGCGCTCGCTCGCAGAAGGCGCGACGGCACCGGCCGCGTCGGTGCCGTGAAGGCTTCCCGGCGGGTCGCGATCGGGCAGCCGATCCGCTAGGGTCGCGCCGATGATGTCGCGACCGGCCGGATCGAAGGCCGGCACCTCGGCCGGAGCGAGAGCTGACCCATGGACATTTTCGATCGCCTCAAGACGGCGGCGGCGACCGACTGGAAGAGCTACGTCGACCATGATTTCGTTCACCGGATGGGCGCGGGGACGCTGCCGCAGGCGGCGTTCCGCACCTACCTGGTCCAGGACTACCTGTTCCTGATCCAGTTCGCGCGCGCCCAGGCCCTCGCGACCTACAAGAGCCGCACGCTCGCCGACATGAAGGCGGCACAGGCGGGCCTCGCGGCCATCCTCGACGAAATGGAGCTTCATGTGCGGCTGTGCGGTCGCTGGGGCCTGTCGCGGGACGCCATCGAGGCCGCTCCCGAGCATCAGGCGACCGTCGCCTATACCCGCTTCGTACTCGACTGCGGCGCGGCCGGCGACCTGCTCGACCTGCACGTGGCCCTGGCGCCCTGCGTGATCGGCTATGCCGAAATCGGCCGCAACCTCGCGCCCAACGGTATCGACGCGCTCGGCGACCATCCCTATCGCGAGTGGATCGCCGAGTATGCCGGTGAAGCCTATCAGGGCGTTGCCGCTGAGGCCCGTCGCCACCTCGACGATCTCGCGGCCCGGGCCATGACGGCGCGCCGCTTCACCGAGCTTGCGGCGCTGTTCGGTACGGCCGCGCGGCTGGAGGCCGACTTCTGGCAGATGGGACTCGCGGCCGCGCCGCACTGACGCGCCGCGCCGGTCCGGAACGGGCCACAAGAACGGCATCCTCCAGCCATGAAGGCGGGGTATCGGAGCGTGACGGATTCTGCTGCACGAAAGACCAGCGGTCGATGAGAATGCCACGACGCCTCACCGTGATGACGGTGCTCGCGGGGATGCTCTACCTGGGCCCGTTTGTGGCGGGCCTGTCCCGTCAGCCGGGGGCTTCCGTGCTGGTGTTCGGCGCCCTGCTCGGACTGTGGAGCGTCCTCTACCAGCCGGCTTCGTGGCCCCGGCGCGCCGTCGACCTGGCCGATCCGGCGATCCTGGCAAGGACCATCCTCCACGCCGGTGTGATGCTCGCCCTCGCCGGCATCATGTTCCTGGCCGGGTTCGGGCTGTCCTACATAACCGGAGTGCTCCCGTTGCCCATGGCGGTGCCGATGGCGGTGCCGTTCGGCGCGGTGGCGCTTGCGACGCTGGTCCAGTCGCCCCGAAAGGCGGCCGAGATGGACGCCTTTCTCGATGAGGCCCTGCTGCAGCTTCAGGGACTCCCGGCGGGCCCCGGCGAGTCACGGCAGGGGGCCATGGCGGAGGACCTGGCGCACCGGATCGCCGACCTGCCGGCCGACTCGAGTGCTGCGGACGTGCTTGCGATCCTTCACGGCGCCGACGAACTCGACGCTGCGCTTCTCTCCGTGGTGGACCGCATGGGCACGACCGTCCCGCGGTCCTTGCGGCTTGCCGCCGTCCTGCTGGTCACCGACACCGAACGTGGCTGCGGGCTTGCCGGCCGAAGGGAGGCGGCCTGGGTCTTCGACCTGGCTCGGGGCGATTCCGACCTCGAGACCCTGTTCGCAGGGCGCGCTCTCCATCTCCTGTCGCGGTCGCCGCACCTGCGGTACGACATGCCCTACGCGTACGACGTGAAGCAGGCCTGCGACGCCGCGTCCGACCCGCGGGCAGCCGAGACCCTCGCCGCCCTGCGCGACCGCCTCAACGACCTGTCGACGCAGGACGCGTGAGGATCAGGCGCTCGGCGCCATGTCCAGATCGACTGTCACCGAAGCGCGATGCGCGGGAACTCGCCGGGCGGCAGCGTAGCGCCTTCCTCGGTCTGGTGCTCGGCCCAGAACGCGGCCACCGGCCAAGGCCGGTGGCGGAAACGGGTCTCGGGATGGGCGTAGCGGATCGAGAGCCGGCGGAAGGTGTCGCCGCAAAGGCCGCCCGCGGCGTGAAGCGTGCGGGAGTCGAGGAGGACGGCATCGCCGGGCGCGGTCGCGGGGATCACCACAGGGAAGGTGCCGGGCTCGCTGTCGATGTCCGGCACCGGGCGCAGCACGATGTCGCCGGCATCGAGGGTCGCCTTGCCGGCCGAGAACTCGACCGGGGCGAAGACGTCGCCGCGATGCGAGCCGGCAACGGCGCGGATGCCGACCGGACCCGGCACCGGGTCGAGAGGAATCCAGATCGTCAGGAACCAGGGTTCGAGCGGGTGATAGGGGTGATCCTGGTGCCAGGGGCTGGGCGTTCCCGAACCCTTGGCCGAGTAGAACCACTGGTCCTCGAGGAGGATCACGTCGTCGGTCCCGAGGACTTCGGCCGCGACCCGCGGCAGGGCGCCCTCCGTGGCCACGGCGCGGATCGCCTCGACATCGCCCCAGCGGAACAGGTCGCTCTGGACCACGGGCTTGCCGGCGGGCGAAAGCGTGCGGAAGTACGGGCCGGGATGGGCGCGGCAATACTCGATCGCTTCGCGCAGTTCGGCCTGTTGCTCCGACCCGATCAGTCCCCGTACGACCGCGACGCCGTCCGCGGCAATGGTGAGCCTGTCCTGGTTCACGCGGTCCATCGTGCTCATGGTTCTCGCCTCCTCGCCAGGCCTCAGTTGCCCGCGGCGGCGCGCCGGCCGGCCTTGCGGTTCATGAACTTCGCCGCCTCGATGCGGGAGCGGCGCACGGTCGTGGCGACGGGCGATGCCATCAGGCGCTTCCACTCGGCGAGATAGGCACGGATTGGCGCCTCCGACGCGATGTCACCGACAGCGTGCCCGTGGTCATCGAGGACGTCCCCCGCGTGGGCGCCGCGGCTGATATCCACCCACTCCTCCTCGACGGTCTGCAATCCCTCCTGGACGCGCTCGAACATCTCGAGATCGTCCGGTGTTCCGAACGAGACGAAGTCCTCGTCGACGCGGAGACGCATGAGATTGACCTCCTCCGGGGCCTGGTCAGCAAGGACGAGGTAGTAGCTGAGGCGGGTGTGGTCGACGGCGATCGGCTCGACGACCATCATCTGGTTGCCGACGAAGATCAGGTTGGGGAAGAGGGACAGGTTGACCATGCTGCCGGTCATCAGGTCGAGGTTCTCCCGCGTCCGCTGGCCGGCATCGCGGAGCGAGGCCTCGAGGTCGTCGCGGGTCGGCAGCGGCCGCATCGTCGACCATGGGCCGGCCGGAATGCCCGGACGCTGGTCGACGACGCAGTGCCCGTGGCCGAGCGTGCGGCTGACCATCGGCGTGGCATTGGGATTGCGGGCGAGCACCGTGTCGGTGGAGGCCTCCTTGCCGAGGAGGTTGTAGGACCGGTGCGCAAAGGTGGCGTGGATGCCGTCGGCGGCATTGTCCCAGGCCATCTTCCAGTTGGCGCGATACTCCTGGCGGATGGCGCTGGGCACGACCCGCAGCGCCCCTTGCGGGTGCCGGTCTATATGCTCGTCGAGCCAGGGCGTCGCCGGCCCGAGCCATTCGGCAAGATCCATCGGTTCCGCAGCCATCGTGCCGAAGACGAAGCCGCGATAGCTCTCGACGCGGAGCTGGCCGAGGTCGAAGGGCCGCTCGTAGAGCTTGTCGTAGCTGTCGGCCACCGGCAGGTTGAGGAGCTTGCCGTCGAGATCGAATGCCCAGCCGTGATAGGGACAGGTCAGCCGGGTCTTGCAGCCCCGTTCCTCGCCGACCAGCGTGGTGCCGCGATGGGTGCAGCGGTTGAGCAGACCCCGCAGCTCGCCGGCGGCGGTTCGGACCAGCAGCACCTGGCGGCGGCCCATCCGTCGCCGGACGAACGAGCCCGGCTGCGGCACCTCGCTCTCGTGGCCGAGATACGACCAGCTCCCGCCGAAGATGCGGTCCATCTCGATCTCGAACAGGGCGGGATCGGTGTAGACGAGGCGATTTACGACATCCTCCCGCACGAGGTGTTCGACCTCTTGGCGGAGGTCCGGGCCGCGGGCGATGATGGCATCGGGTCTGAGGCTGTCGGCGGTCATGGCCTGTCCCGTCAAAGCAGCCAGCCCAGATGCGGCGTGCCTGCCGTCTGGGCCGGAAGGAGGAGGATCTTGCGGGTCAGCCGCCACCCTTCGGGGCCGCGGCGGAGACGATGGATCTGGCGCCCTGCAGTCGCGAAGACCGACTGCAGGCGGACGTACTGGATCGCGATGGTGCTCGCCACGATCAGCTCGTCCGCGGAGGCGAGCGGCCATGCCTCGACCCCGCCGATCACGCGGACCGCATCGCCCTGGGGGTGGAGGGCCCAGGCGCTGCGGTCGTGCATGCGCCAGACGCGCTCCTTCAGCCGGCGATGATCGTCGAAGAACAGGGCCTGGTCGGTTTCGGGGTCGCCGTCCGGGGAGAGCGGGACCCAGAAGGCGGCGTCCTCGTCCCAGAGCCCGAGCCACCGGTCGAAGGCGCGGGCATCGAGCAGGCGCGCCTCGGCCGCAAGGGCCGATGCCGCGTCGGCCGAGCGGACAGGATCGGCGGCGGGAGCCGTCGCCAGGAAGGCGACGTCGTCCCGAAGGCTGCGATAGAGCGCCTTGACCCGGCCAGTGCCGGTGGCGGCCTGAACGGCGGTCATTGCGCCACCTGCTCGGGTGCGAAGCGGGTGAGGGCCCAGCGTTCGGCCGCCCCGACGAGGAGGTAGCCGCAGACGGAGACGAGCGTGAGCACGACGACGCAGCTCCACAGCATGTTGTAGTTGGAGGTGCTGGCGGTGAGCGCCATGAGGTTGCCGATGCCGGTGCCGGTCGCGAGCCATTCGGCGACCGTGGCGGCGAGCACGGCGCTCGGCACCGCCATGCGGGCCGCGGCGAAGAACGCCGGCAGCATCACCGGGATGCGGGCGAGGAACAGGGTGCGGATGCGGCCGGTGGCGAAGACGGAAAAGAAGTCGATCACCTGCCCGGGCGTCTGGCGGAGGCCCTGCGCGCAGGCGACCAGCGTCGGGAAGAAGTTCATCACCGCGACGATCACCAGCATCCCCGCAAGGCCGCGGCCGAAGCCGAGGACGATGAGCGGGGCGGTCGCGACGATCGGGATCGAGCGCAGCGCGATGGCCAGCGGGGTCGCCACGCGTGCAACCAGCGGCAGCAGCTGGAAGACGGCCGCGATGATCGCGCCGAGGGCGAGGCCGGCCAGGTAGCCGGGGATGGTGACCACCAGGGTCTGGCCGAGCGCCGAGAACAGCACGGCGCGATGGGCGCCCGCTTCCGGGCCCGTGACCAGATAGGCGAGGACGTCGAGCGGTCGCTTGGCGAAGAAGCGGTTGAGGCCGAAGAGGTCCATCGCGCCCTGCCAGGCGACGAGGACGATGACCGTGGTGAGCGCGAAGACGCCGAGACCCGAGAGCCACTGCCGGCTCGCGACCCGCGCCGCGGGCGGTGCCGCCGACAGGAGGAGCGGCGGCGTCCCCGGCGCCAGGAGCCGCCCGATCGCGCCGACCAGCAGGTAGCCGGCGATGGCCACCACGGTGGCGATCGTCGCCAGCGCCCAAGTGCCGTCGACATCGAGGGAGCGCATGGTCTGGATGCTGAGGACGCCCATCCCCTGGTCGGCGCCCGTGAACTCGCCGACCATCGCGCCGAGGAAGGCGGCCGGCGCCGCGATCTGCAGGCCGGCGACCAGATAGGGCACCGACGCCCGGGCGCGCACATAGGCGAAGGCCGAGAGCCGCCCGCGGCCGTAGCTCGCCACGAGGTCGAGCCAGCCGGCGGGGACGGCTCGAAGCCCGACCACCAGCGGGACGAACGTCGTGTAGTAGACACCGAGCGCGGCGAGCGTGACCTGGGGGCCGATGCCGGGGCCGAACAGGACGCGGAGGATCGGCCCCGTGGCAACCAGCGGCAGGCAGAAGACGACGAGCGCCAGACCCTGCACCACCCGCTCGGTCCGCGGCAGGATGTTGACGAAGGCGGCAAGGACGAGCGCGGCGAAGCTGCCGAACAGGAAGCCGAGCGCGGCTTCGCCGAGTGTGATCGAGAGGGCGCGCGCGTAGAGGGCGCGGTCCTCGACGATCCGAGCGGCGATGGCGCTCGGCGGCGCGAGCGCGTAGGAGCCGGCGAGGAGGAATCGCGCCAGCAGTTCCCAGACGAGCACCACGAGCAGCAGCCCGGCGATCGTCGACAGCGGCAGGGCCCGCGCGCGCGCCGCCCCGGGGAGTGCGAGCGCGGCCGCGCTCATCTCTGTCCTCCGACAGGCAGCCGGACGACCTCTGCTTCCTCCCGATCCGCCGGCAGCGTGCCTTCGAAGCCCAGTTCCACCCCGATCCGGTCGACCAGGGCGTGGAACTCGGGCGAGGTCGTGATCTCGGGGGTGCGCGGTCGCGGCAGCCGCACCACGATGTCGGCGACGCCGCGGCCGGGCCGGGGGCTCATCACCAGGACCCGGTCGGACAGGAGTACGGCTTCGGGGATCGAGTGGGTGACGAGAAGCGTCGTGGTCCCGCGTTCGTCCCAGAGCCGGGGCAGTTCGAGGTTGAGCCGGCGGCGCGTCAGTTCATCCACCGCGCCGAAAGGCTCGTCGAGAAGCATGAGGCGCGGCTCGGTGGCGAGGCAGCGGGCGATCGCCGTCCGCTGGCGCATGCCGCCGGAGAGCTCCGCCGGACGCGCCTGCTCGAACCCGGCCAGCCCGACCCGGGAGATCAGGTCGTCGACCAGGGCCGGATCGGCCCGGAGGCGGGCGAGCTTCCGGGCGAGGGCGATGTTGGAGCGGACGCTGCGCCAGGGAAGGAGGGACGGGTCCTGGAACGCGACGGCGATCTGGCCGGTCGACCGCATGGCGTCGGGGGCCGCGTCGTCGATGGCGACGACGCCGGTCGTCGGCAGCTCGAGACCGGCGAGAATCCGCAGCAGCGTGGACTTCCCGCAACCGGACGGACCGACCAAGGCCGCCGTGCTGGCG
>JAEZEN010000177.1 GCA_023433185.1 Pseudomonadota bacterium
CCGCCTACCGGCGCGACGGCTACCGCGTGCGCGAGGGCCGGATCGCCCCGGAGGTCAGCGCCGCCTGCCACGCCGAGATCGGGCGCATCCGGGAATCGGCGCGCGGCCTCACCGCCCATACCGAGCAGCTCGACCTCGAGGACAGCCATACGCCCGACGACCCGCGCGTCCGGCGGATCAAGCTGCCGCACACCTTGAGCGCCGTGATCGACGACCTGATGCGGAGTGATGCGATCCTCGCGCCGGTCCGCGACCTCCTCGGCCCGAACCTCCGCCTCCAGAATTCCAAGCTGAATATGAAGTCGGCGCGCTACGGGGCGCCGGTCGACTGGCACCAGGACTGGGCGTTCTACCCCTATACCAATGACGACATCCTCGCCGTCGGCGTCTTCCTCGACGATGTCGGGCCGGAGAACGGCCCGCTCATGGTGTTTCCCGGCTCGCAGCGCGGGCCGGTCCACGACCACCATTCCGGCGGCTACTTCGCCGGCACGATGTCGCTCGCCGCGGCCGGGCTCGACGTGAAGGACGCGGTGCGGGCGATGGCCCCGGCGGGATCGATCTCGATCCATCATGTCCGCATCGTCCACGGTTCGGACCTCAACCGTTCGGAGAAGGACCGCGCGGTCCTGTTCTACGAGATCGCGGCCGCCGACGCGTTCCCGATCACCGGGTCGATGGGGGCGTTTGCTACCTTCGCCGAGTTCGAGGCGCGGATGCTCTGCGGCGAGAGCACCGTCACCCCGCGGGTAACGGAGGTGCCCGTCCGCATCCCGCAGCCGCAGCCGCCGACGCAGGGCTCGATCTACGAGATCCAGAAGCAGAGCGCGGTGCGCGGCTTCGCCCGCGACGCCGGCCGCACGATGTAGTCCATTGTCGAGCGCCCTCCGGCCGGGCATAGAAGGGCCAGCCTGAGGGAGGACATCGGTATGGCTGGACCTGTGCGTGTCGCGATCGTCGGCTGCGGCTTCTTCGCGCGCAATCATCTGTTTTCGTGGAAGGACCTCGCGGTCGAGGGCGTCGAGCTCGTCGCCGTCTGCGACATCGACCCGGCCAAGGCGAAGGCTGCGGCCGAGGAGTTCGGCGTGCCGCGCTGGTACTCCGATGTCGACGAGATGCTCGAGAAGGAGCAGATCGACCTCATCGACATCATCACCCGGATGGATACCCATCGGATGATGGTCGAGAAGACGCTGGGGCGGCGCATCGCCACCATCGTCCAGAAGCCGTTCGCGCCGACCTGGGAGGATGCGGTGGCGATGACGAGGATGGCGGAGGAGACGGGTCTCTACCTTGCCGTCCATGAGAACTTCCGCTTCCAGACGCCGCTGCTGAAGGCGGCGGAGGCCGTCCGCGCCGCCGATATCGGCACGCCGACCTGGGGGCGGATCACGTTCCGCACCGGCTTCGACGTGTACAAGACGCAGCCCTATTTCCACGACGAGGAGCGCTTCATCATCCTCGACCTCGGTGTCCATACCCTCGACATCGCGCGCGTGATGCTGGGCGAGGTGGCGCACGTCTACGCCGAGATCCAGACCCGCAACGCCAAGAGCCGCGGCGAGGACACCGCCACCGTGCTGCTTCGCCATGTCAGCGGCGCCGTGTCGGTCGTCGACTTCTCCTACGAGAGCCGGAAGGTGCCCGACACGTTCCCGGAGACGCTGATGGAGATCGAGGGGCCGAAAGGCGCGATCGTCGTCACCCCGGGCCTGACCATGCGGGTCAATGTCGGCGCCGACATCCGCGAGACCGACATCGGCGCGCCGCTCCTCCACTGGACGGCCAGGCCGTGGCACGTCGCGCAGGAGTCGGTGCTCTCGACCTGCCGCCATCTGCTCGAAGCCTACAGGGCCGGCAAGCCGGCGGACATCTCGGCGCTCGACAACCTCAAGACCTTCGCCCTCGCCGAGGCAGCCTACGAGTCGGCGGCGACCGGCCGGGCGGTGAAGCCGCGCACCTACGGCTGACAGGGCGCGGGCAGCGGTCGCGTTTCGCCCGCGGCTGCGCTATGGCCTGACGGAGCGGCCCGCCGGACTGTGGCGGAGGAGCAAGGGGAGCGTTCCGTGCTGCGACGACTGCGCAAGGCGGCGATGGTGCTCGGCATCATCGTCGTGGCGGTGATCGCCACGATCTTCGTGGTGCGCGCCGTCGAGTCCCTGTACGGCCCGCCGCTGTCGCTTTGGCACACCTACGTGCCGGACGAGATGACCGTCGCCGAGATGGACACGGCCGACTGGGACGCCTACCGCGCCGCCGAGGAAGGCCTCTTCCAGTCGGTCCATGACAATGTCACGGCGAAGCTGCCGCCATCCGACCACGACGACCACAACCGCTACTACGAGGGGGCGGCGGTCTATCCCGGAAACTTCGCCGAGGACTTCAACCGCTCCTTCATCCTCATGCCGGGCGGGCCGGTGCGCGGTGCCGCCGTGTTCCTCCACGGCCTCACCGACGCGCCCTACAGCCTCCGCCACGTCGCCGAGCTCTACCGCGACCGCGGCTTCGTCGCGGTCGTGCCGCGGATGCCGGGCCATGGCACGGTCCCGGCGGGCCTCACCGAGGCGAACTGGGAGGACTGGATGGCGGCAACGCGGCTCGCCGTCCGCACTGCCGTCGCCCGCGCCGGCGGCGACGTGCCGCTGCATGTCGTCGGCTACTCGAACGGGGGGGCGCTCGCGGTCAAGTACACCCTCGACGCCCTCGCCGACGAGCGGCTTGCCCGCGTCGACCGCGTGGTCCTCTTCTCGCCGATGATCGGCGTCACGCGCTTCGCCCGCTTCGCCGGGCTGGCCGGGTGGCCGGCGATCTTCCCGCCCTTCGTCAAGGCGGCCTGGCTCGGCATCGTCCCCGAGTACAATCCCTTCAAGTACAATTCCTTCCCGGTCCACGCCGGCCGCGAGTCCTTCCTCCTGGTCGATGCGCTCCGGACCGACATCGAGGCGGCAGTGGAGAGCGGTCGCATCGGCTACATGCCGCCGGTGCTGGCCTTCCAGTCGGCCGTCGACTTCACCGTCAGCACCCAGGCGGTGGCGACGGGGCTCTTCGACCGGCTGCCGGCGAACGGCAGCGAGCTCGTCCTGTTCGACGTGAACCGGACGGCCAATGTCGGGCTCCTCCTGCGCAACCGGGCGAAGAATGCGGTGGCCGCGACCCTGCCGCCGGCGCCACGGAACTACCGTGCCACGGTGATCGGCAACGCGACCCCGGAGAGCGCCGCGGTCGTCGCCCGCAGCGTCGAGGCCGGTGCGGCGGACGAGACCGTGGCGCCGCTCGGTGTCGACTACCCGCGGGACGTCTACTCCCTGTCCCACATCGCGATGCCGTTCCCGCCCTGGGACAGCCTGTACGGTGCGGCACCGGCGCCCCCGGCCGAGTTCGGGATCAGCCTCGGCGACATCTCCACCCGCGGCGAGAACGGGGCCCTGATCGTCGGGCTCGACACGCTCCTCAGGAACTCCTCGAACCCGTTCTATGCCTACGTGGCCGAGCGGATCGACGAGGTCTTTGCGGCGCCATGATCGGGAATTCCCATGCCGTCCTGCCAGACAGCGGCCAGCGCGCCGCGGTTCTCCTGAGGTGAGCGGAAGATGCGGCGCGTCTTTCAGATCATCGTCGTGCTCATCATCTTCGCCGCCGGCGCGACGGTGGCGATCTCGATGCACCATCCGCCGATGCGGCTGATGCCGGCGCCGGCCGTCTTCCTCGACGAGCGGGTGTCGCCGTTGTTGGAGGGGGCGACCGACCCGCTGATCGACGTCTTCTATGCCACCAATCGCGAGCCGCGCGGGACACCGGAGGCGCGGGACTATGCCCGCGTGCCCGGCGAGGACCTCAGGGTCGGGGCGATCACCATCCGCATCGGCGACGACGCGACGACCCTCGACCGCATCTTCGAGTGGTCGACGCGGTCGAGCGACGATCCGCGTCCCTACCTGCACCTCCAGACCGTCGACGAGCGGGCGGTCCTGCCGCCGGGGGCGCCGCCGGATGAGGCCGCGGCGGCCTGGTTCGCCGAGGTCGAGGCGGCGCTCGCCGCGAGCCGGTCCGGCGACATCATCATCTATGTCCACGGCGCCAACACCACGCTCGAGCGTGCCGCCGGTCAGGCGGCTCAGCTTCAGCACTTCACCGGACGCGATGCGGTCGTCGTCCTCTTCGCGTGGCCGACGGCGGAGAACTTCCTCCTCTATCGCCGGGACCTGGTGACGGCCGAGCAATCGGCGCCGGAACTCGCCCGGCTCATCGCGCTGCTCGCCGAGAACACGACGGCCGACAAGATCGACGTCTTCACCTACAGCGCCGGGGGCGCCGTCGGCAGCGGCGGCCTCGCTATCGCGGCACGCAATGCGGCCGAGCCGGGGGCGCCCGATCCGCGGATCGGCGAGGTCTATCACGCCGCGCCCGACGCCGACTTCCGGAGATTCGTCGCCGACCTCGAGGCCTATGCGGACCGTGCGGCCCGCACCACGGTCGCCGCCAACATGTCCGACAGCGCCCTTCGCCTGTCCCGCGTGGTGACCGGCGCATCGCGGGCCGGGCGGCCCGACATGACCGAGGTCACCCCGGAGGCGACCGAGTTCCTGCTCGGGGCGACGGAGAGATACGGGCTGGAGTTGCTGCGGGTGCGGCCGGAGAACATCCCGGGCCTCTCCAGCTTCTCCCACACCTTCTGGTACGATGATCCCTGGGTGAGCAGCGACGTTCTCTTCACGCTGCTGTTCCACCTCGCGCCGGATGGCCGCGGCCTCGACTATGGCGACACGTCCTTCGGCGGCCACTACTGGACGTTCACGCCGGACTATCCCGAGCGGCTTGCGGAGATCATCGAGACGCTCGGCGCGCCGCCGGCTGACAGGGAGGCCACGGAATGAGGGCGGCCCGGCTTCTGGCGGCGGCACTGGCCGTCTTGATGACGACGGCCTCGGCGCTGGCGCAGGATTGCGTCGTGCTGCTCCATGGGCTGTCGCGCACCGAGAACTCGTTCCTCCTCATGGAGGAATCGCTGTCCGCCTTCGACTACAAGGTCGTCAACGCGACCTACCCGTCGACCGAGCTGCCGGTCGAGGCGCTGCTCGGCCATATCGACGAGTCGGTGGCCGCGTGCGGGGAGGCGGACATGATCCACTTCGTCACCCACTCCATGGGCGGCATCCTGCTCCGCGCCTGGATGATCGGCAACCGGCCGCCCAACCTCGGCCGGACGGTGATGCTGGGCCCGCCCAACCACGGCTCCGAACTGGTCGACCTCTTCGGCGACCTTTGGCTCTTCGAGTTCCTGACCGGTCCGGCCGGCCTGCAGCTCGGCCGCGAGGTGGAGAGCCTGCCGAACCTCCTCGGCCCGGCGGAGTTCGAGTTCGGCGTCATCGCCGGCAACCGCTCGGCCGTTCCGGTTCCCGGCATCTTCCGCGGCCCCAATGACGGTCTCGTCGCCGTCGACAGCACCTATCTCGACGGCATGGCGGACCATATCGTGCTGCCGGTCACGCACACGTTCATGATGAACAACCCTGTGGTCATCGCCCAGGTGCTGCATTTCCTGGAGCACGGGCGCTTCGACCCGCAGATCACGCTCCGCAGCCTGTTCCGGCGCGCGATGGGGCGCTAGGCGTCCGATACCGGCCGACTTCGGCGCTTGCGGGAAGCGGGCGGCGGGGCTACCGTCCGCTCCAACCTGGAGGGCCCGGATCATGATGCGCCTCATTGCCTCGACCGTGCTGGAGCTGCTGGCCAATGCGATCGGGCTTCTGGTCGCCTACCTGATCCTCCGCCCGCATTTCGAGATCACGGTGATGGGGTTCGTCATCGTCGTCGTGATCTTCTCTGCCGCCCGTTTCATCCTCGCACCGCTGATGATGAAGCTTTCGATGCGCTATGCTCGGGCGCTCGTCGGTGGCATCTCGCTGGTGACGATCTTCGTCTCGCTGCTGGTCACCTCGCTGATTTCGGGCAGCCTCGTGATCACCGGGGTCTCCACGTGGATTCTGGCGACGCTGATCATCTGGGTGTTCGGCGTGATCGCGATGATCCTTCTGCCGCTGGTGATCTTCAAGAAGACGCTGGCCGCGGCGCGCTCGGACCAGCGACCCCTGATCGGCTAGGCTCGCACTCCCGCTTCACGCGCTTCCCTTGGGCGCGCGGCCGGCGGGGCCGGCCTTCGCCGACGCGGGTTCCTCCATGTCGATGTCGCCATCGCTCGACAGCAGGATCGCCACCGGCCGGAGCGCGGGGATCTTCGAGCAGATGGTGAGGATGACCGCCATCAGCGGCACTGCGAGAAAGGCGCCGGCCACCCCCCAGACCATCGCCCAGAAGGTCAGCGCCGCCATGATGACGAGCGAGCTGAGGTTCAGCGTCCTTCCCATGACCATCGGCTCGATCACCTCGCCGGTGAGACCGTGGACGACGGCGAGGCCGACGACCGTCAGGAAGACGGGCTGGAACTCCTGGAACTGGAGGAGGGCGAAGAGGGAGGGAAGGACCGTGGCGGTGATCGAGCCGATCTTGGGGATGAAGTTCAGGAAGAAGGTGAGGAGCGCCCAGGTCTCGGCGAAGTCGACTCCGAGGATCCTGAGGACGACATAGGCCGCGAGCGTGTTGCCGGCGCTCAGGAGCGTCTTGAACAGCAGGTAGCGGTGCACCCCGGCGATGATCCGCCGCGCGGTTTCCTTGACTTCGGCTGCCCGGGCCGGGTCGGTGAACAGGCGGTCGATCTTCTGCGGGAAATGCCCCGACTCGACGAACATGAAGCCGACATAGAGCAGCACGACGACGATCGAGGCGATGGCGACGCCGGCCGGAGTGACGAGTCCGCGAAGCCCGTCGACGATGTTGAAGTCGCCGAGCGACAGGCGGAACGCCTCCGCGAGGTCCTGGCCGAGCCATTCCGACAGGGAGGCGACGACGCCCTGCAGGCGCTCGAGCATCGTCGGCCACTCGGCGATCATCATCATCAGTTCGCCCGAGACGATGCTGTAGATGAAGATCAGGATCGCGCCGAGGACCACCAGCCCGAGGATCGCGGCGAGCCAGTAGGGCGGTGACACCCTGCCCATGCGGACGCGCGACACCTTGTCGATGCCCGCCGACAGCACCGTGAAGATCAGGAACCCGACCACGATCGGCACGAGGAACGGCCGGCCGTAGATCAGGATGAGGAGCACGATTCCCGTGATTGCGAGCCACATGAACCACTGGCTCAGCGGCGTGTGCCCCAGCCCAGCCTTTTCCATGTGCCCCAGGCCCCCAACTCTCTCTGGTCGAACCCACCGACGCGCCACGACTATACGTAGTTCCTGATGCGTAGTATGGATTGTCGATCCAATTGCTGAAAGGACCAAGGATCATGAAGCGATCGCGTCCAAGCATTCTGGGTTCGGCGGTCCGCACCGCCGGAAGGACCGCCATCATCGCCGGAACGGCCACGGCGGTGTCCGGCAAGGTCGCCGCCAGGCAGGCCGCCGGCGGCACTCCGCCGCCCGCAGCCGAGCCGGCGGCTGCCGCTGCGGCGCCCGCTGGCCTCACCAGCGAGGCGATGGAGCAACTCAAGAAGCTCAGCGAGCTCCATCAGGCGGGGATCCTGACCGACGACGAGTTCGCGACCCAGAAGGCGCGCATTCTCGGCTGAAGCGTCCCGCGAACACCGCCGGCGAGGACGCGGAACGTCCAGCCCGCGTCGACGGCACAGGTCGCACCAGACGACCGACGGGAGGAAACGACATGCGAACGATCAAGCCGCTCATCATCCTCATGGTCGCCGCGGCGGCGCTCTCTGCGTGCACCCCGGCGGGCCGGAACGCGACCTATGGTGCCGCTGCAGGCACGGTCCTCGGCGGCGCGGTCGGCGGGGTTCTCGGGCGCACGCCGGCGGGCATCATCACGGGCGCGACCATCGGTGCGGTGTCGGGGGCGATCATCGCCGCCAACAACACGACCAAGCCCCCGGGCTGGTGCGTGTGGCGCGACCGCCAGACCGGTCACTACTTCTACGCTCCCTGTCCGTAAGGGCTTGCGTCGCGGCTCTCCGGGGGCGGGCGACCGGGACCGTGCGACCCGGCAGGCCTGACAGTGTCAATTCCGACGATGGGGGCGTAGCGTCCGGGGCCCGTCGGCGGTATCGTGGATCGAAACATGTTCGGTGGTCCGCGACCGCAGAGCTTGACCGGCCCATGAGCCGGAGCGGTGGCGGCAAAGCCGGCTGGGGGGAAACATGGCCGCAACGCAGGCTCAGCCGCGGACGCTCATGGCGCGATTCCTTGACGGGATCGAGCGGGTCGGGAACATGGTTCCCCACCCGGTCGTCATCTTCCTCATCCTCATCGCCATCGTGATCGTGCTCTCGGCGTTCCTGTCGCTGTTCGGGGCGACGGTGAGCTTCGAGCGGATCGACCCCGAGACCGGCGCGATCGAGATCGCGACGACCGGGATCAACAGCCTGCTCAGCGTCGACGGCATCCGCTTCATGTATTCGTCGCTGGTGCCGAACTTCATGGCCTTCACCGCCGTCGGCCTGATGATCGCGGCGATGATCGGCGCCGGTGTCGCCGAGGCCTCGGGCCTGGTGACGACGCTGATCCGGAAGCTCGTCGCGGTGTCGCCCGGCTGGGCGCTCAGCTACATCCTCGCCTTTGTCGGCATCCTGTCGAGCGTCGCCGCCGATGCCGGCTACCTCGTCCTCCTGCCGCTCGCCGGCGTCGCCTATCTCGCGGTCGGCCGCAATCCGCTTGCCGGCCTCGCGCTGGGCTTCGCTGCGGTGGCCGCCGCCTTCACCGTCAACATGCTGATCAAGCCGGTCGACGCGGTGCTCGTCGAGTTCACCAACGACGCGGCCCGCCTCGTCGATCCGGACGCCTCCGTCGGCCTCGCCTCGAACCTCTGGTTCTCGATCGTGTCGGTCATCTTCCTGACCATCCTGATCGCGGTGGTGAACAATCGGATCATCGAGCCGCGTCTCGGCCCCTACGACAAGTCGAACGCCGATCCGGCCGCGGTGCAGGACCAGCCCGACACCCTCTCGGCGCAGGAATCGCGCGGGCTGCGCTTCGCCGGGCTTGGCCTCCTCGGCCTGATCGCCGTCATGGCCCTCCTGACACTGCCGGGCGGGGCGCCCCTCCGCAACCCGGCGACCGGCGAACTGATCGGCAACTCGCCGTTCATGAACCAGCTCATCACCTTCATCGTCCTGATGTTCCTGGTGACCGGGTGGTGCTACGGCATCGGCGCCGGCACGCTCCGCACGCTCACCGACGTGATCCGGGCCATGGAGAAGGCGGTGACGGGCCTCGGCGGCACGATCTTCCTGTTCTTCGTGCTCAGCCAGTGCGTCGCCTACTTCACCTACACCAATATCGGCACGGTGCTGGCGCTCGGCCTCGGCGGCATCCTGCAGAGCAGCGACATCGGCGCGCTGTCGCTGCTGCTCGGCTTCATCGTCGTGGTGGCGATCATCGACCTCCTGCTCACCGGCGCGATCGCCAAGTGGGCGATCTTCGCGCCGGTCTTCGTGCCGCTCCTCATGAGCCTCGGCGTCGAGCGGGAGGCGGTGCTCGCGGCCTACCGGGTCGGCGACTCGCCGATGAACGCCATCACGCCGCTCAACGCCTATTTCGCCCTGATGGTCGGCTTCACCCAGAAATACGACCGCAACTCGGGGGTCGGCACCGTCGTGTCGATGATGCTGCCCTACACGCTCTGGATCTTCGTCCTGTGGACGGCGCTGTTCGCGCTCTGGAAGATCCTCGGCCTGCCCTGGGGTCTGTGAGCGGAGGGAGAGGAAGTTCGCCATGACCAATGCCGCAGACCTCGTCGATGCCGAGGGTGCCGTCGCCCGCCTCATGGACTTCCTCGCCGTCGAGGGTGTCACCGGTTGCGAGGCGGCGATCGCCGGGGCCGTGCGCGAGGCGCTCCTCGCAGTCGGCGTGCCCCCGTCCGCGATCCGCTTCGACGACGCCAATACGCGCATCCCGGTGCCGACCGAGACCGGGAACCTCATCGTCGACCTCGCCGGCGCGCGACCCGGTCCGCGGCTCCTGTTCTCCTGCCACCTCGATACCGTGCCGCTCTGCGCGGGCGCGAGGCCGCGGATCGAAGGCGAGCGCATCGTCTCCGACGGCACCACCGCCCTCGGCGGCGACAACCGGACCGGATGCGCGGTGCTGGTGGTGCTCGCCGAGACGCTGATCCGGAACGAGCTGCCGCATCCGCCGGTCACGCTCCTCTTCACGGTGCGCGAGGAGAGCGGCCTTCATGGCGCCCGCGAACTCGATCCGAAGGACCTCGGCGGCGCGGCGATGTGCATCAACGTCGACGGCCAGAAGCCGGCCGATCTGATCATCGGCGCCGTCGGGCAGGAGAACTGGGAGGTCGAGATCGTCGGCAAGGCGTCGCATGCCGGCGTCGCTCCCGAGAAGGGGATCTCGGCGACCATGGTCGCGGCGCTCGGCCTGGTCGGGGCGCGGGATGCCGGCTGGTTCGGCAAGGTCGAGAAGCCGGATGGGACCGGCAGCAGCAATGTCGGCATCTTCGGCGGCCGGGAGGGGCTGGTCGCCGCCGGCGACGCGACCAACGTCGTTACCGACTACGCCTGGCTGAAGGGCGAGGCGCGGAGCCCCGATGCGGCGTTCGCGAAACGGATCGGCGAGGGCTACCGCGCGGCCTTCGAGTCCGCCCGCGCCGCGGTGACCGACAGCGCGGGCGAGGCCGCGAAGGTGACGTTCACGCAGACCACGGCATATCCGCCGTTCCGCCTCGACGAGACCCAGCCCGTGATCCGGCGCGCCGACCGCGCGCTCGAAGCGCTCGGCATCGTCCCCAATCATGTGTTCTCGAATGGCGGCCTCGACGCCAACTGGCTCGACAAGGCCGGCATCCCGACGGTCACCATCTCGGCCGGACAGGCCGAGATCCACACCGTCAAGGAATACGTGAACATCCCGGAATACGTGGCCGGCTGCCGGATCGCCGTCCTCCTTGCGACGCTGGACGATTGATCGGCCGCAGTACCATGACCGGGGCCGGCGGGACATGCAGGTGACGCAGGGGGTGGAGTGGAATTCTTGAGCCCGATCACCGCGACCGCCGGCATCATCGTCCTCGTCGTCATCCTGTTCGTCTGGAACCGGCTGCCGGTCGTCTTCGTCGCCATCTTCACGGCGCTGGCGCTGTGGGCGACGGGCGTCCTCAGCCTCAACCAGGCGCTTGCCGGCTTCGGCGATCCGGCGGTGATCTTCATCGCCTCGCTCTTCGTGGTCAGCGCCGGCCTTGAGATGACGGGCGTCACCGCCTGGGCGGGCCAACTCCTCATCCGCTACGCCGGCGAGGACAGTCGCGCCCGCCTCCTCGTCCTGATGATGGTGCTGGTCGCGCTGCTCACGGCGCTGATCACGGTCAACGGCGCGGTTGCGGCACTCCTCCCGGTGGTGGTGGTCATCGCCGTCCGGCTCAAGTGGCACTCCTCGCAGCTCCTGATGCCGATGGTGTTTTCGGCCCATGCCGGCTCGCTGCTGGCGCTCACCGGCACCCCGGTCAACGTGCTGGTCTCCGAGGCGGCGGCCGATGCCGGTGTCGGGGCGTTCGGCTTCTTCGAGTTCGCGCTTGCCGGCGTGCCGGTCCTTGCCGGCTCGATCCTGATCATGGTGGTCTTCGGCCGCCATCTCCTGCCCAACCGCAACGGCGAGACGATGCCGGCCGACTTCAGCCGTCACGCCAAGACGCTGGTCGAGCAGTACGGGCTGGCGAGCGGCGTGTTCCAGTTGCGGGTGCGCGCCACGTCCCCCTATGCCGGTAGCCCGCGCGCCGCGCTCGATCTCGCCGGGCACGGGGGGCTCGAACTGATCGCGGTCCAGGACAGGGACACCGGCCAGCCGCTCCGCCGCGCCGAGATCATGGAGGGGGACATCCTGCTCGTGCGGGGCGAGCCGGAGCCCGCCGCCGTCTTCGCCGCAGCGATGCATCTCGCCTTCCGCGAGGAGGGCGACGCCAACGGGCAGGGCGAGGATGTGCTGTTCAACGCCCGTTCCGGTCTCGCCGAGGTGCTGATACCGCCCCGCTCGAAGCTCATCGGCCAGACCGCCTTTCCCGGGATGGTGACCGAGAGCGGCGACCTCGTGGTGCTGGCCATCCAGCGCGGCGGCGAGACGATCGCGCCCTACCCCGGCGTTCGCGAGCGTGGCAGCGTCGCGCTCCGCGCCGGCGACAGCCTTCTCCTCCAGGGCACGTGGAAGGCCCTCGACATCCGCCTCAACGATCCCGACGTCGTGGTGGTCGACTCGCCGGACCTGGTGCGCCGGCAGGCCGTGCCGCTGGGCCCCGGCGCGGTCCACGCGATCGTCATCCTCATTGCGATGGTCGTCCTGCTCGCCACCGGCCTCGTGCCGCCCTCGGTGGCGGGGCTGCTCGCGGCCGGTGCCATCGTGCTCACCGGCATCATGCGGGTCGACCAGGCCTACCGCGCGATCGAGTGGACCACCGTGATCCTCGTCGGGGCGATGATGCCGCTGTCGACGGCGATGACCGTGTCGGGGGCGGCCGACATGCTGGCCGACGGGCTGATCTACGTCGTCGGCGAGGCCGGTCCCATGGCGCTCCTCGCGGGGCTCTTCATCGTCACCGCGATCATGGGCCAGTTGATCTCGAACACCGCGACGGCGCTCATCATGATTCCGGTGGCCGTCGCTGCCGCGGTCGGCATGGGCGTCTCGCCGCGGCCGGTGCTGATGAGCCTGTGCATCGCCGGCTCGGCCTCGTTCCTGACGCCGATCGCGACGGCGACCAACATGATGGTGATGGGGCCGGGCGGCTACAG
>JAEZEN010000248.1 GCA_023433185.1 Pseudomonadota bacterium
GGTCGGCTCCCGCTCGATATCGGCCTCGGCCGCCACGTCGGCGTGATCCATGACCGCAGCGATCCGGGCGCCCGCCCCCTCGATCGCGGCCGTGAGCCGCGTCAGGGTCTCGGGGACCGAGTAGGGACTGGTCCTCACCTGCCATTCGTCCGCGGCCGACGCGGCCGTCGACGTCGCAATGGCGCCGACCAGCAGGATGGCCTGTGACACGCGCGTGAACATCATTCCGATCTCCAATCCACTTTCCCGAGCCCATCTGCACGTGGGGATCGGGGGCGGCGGGCGCAATCAAAATTGCGGCCCCTGGCGGAGGGCGCTTGCCCGACACGCGTGCCGCCCTTCAGGAGAGCGCCATCCGGATGACCAGCGCCGCCGCGCCGACCGCGGCCAGACCCGCCAGCCACAGCATCACGAACCAAAAGAGGCGCGTGCCGAGCCCGTCGGCCATCAGTGGTAGCCCTCCTCGGGATCGATCTTGCCGCGGAACACCCAGTAGGCATAGCCGGTATAGGCGAGGATGATCGGGATCAGGACCGCGGCCCCCACCAGGAGGAAGATGAGGCTCGAGTCGGGGGCGGCCGCCTCCTCGATCGTCAGGGCGCCCGGAACAATGTAGGGATAGAAGCTGATCCCGAGCCCGATGAAGCTCAGGACGAACAGTCCGAGCGCGGCCAGGAAGGGCTGGAGGTGGCGGTCATTGTGGAGGCCGTGCCATAGCGCGAACGCGCAGGCCGCGAGGAGAAGCGGCACGAAGGCCGAGAAGAACGCGGCCGGGAAGGCGAACCAGCGCTCGAAATAGACGCTGTTGATGAACGGGCTCCACAGCGACACCACGCCGATGAGAGCGATCGTCCCGACCGCGGCGACTTTCGCCAGCCGCTGCGCCTTCTCCTGGAGACCTCCGGTCGTCTTGAGGTTCAGCCACGTCGCGCCGAGGAGCGCATATCCGACGGTGACGGCGAGCCCGGTGAGCAGGGTGAACGGCGTGAGCCAGTCCCACCAGCCGCCGGCATAGGCGCGATCCACGATCGTGATCCCCTGGACCAGCGCGCCGAGCGCGATCCCCTGGCAGAAAGCTGCGACTGTCGAGCCGATCCAGAATCCGACATCCCACCAGTCCCCGCCCCGTTTCGTCCGCCAGCGGAATTCGAACGCGACCCCCCGGAACACCAGACCGAGCAGCATCAGGTTGATCGGCATGTAGAGGGCCGGCAGGACCGTGGCATAGACCACCGGGAAGACCGCCATGAGGCCGCCGCCGCCGAGCACCAGCCAGGTCTCGTTGCCGTCCCAGACCGGCGCGATGGAGTTGGTGGCGATGTCGCGGTCGGCGCGCTCCGGAAAGAACGGGAACAGGATGCCGACGCCGAGATCGAAACCGTCGAGAACCACGTAGGCGAGGACCGCGAAGGCGATGATCGCGGCCCAGATCATGGGGAGGTCAATTGGCATGGATGCCCCCGTCGCGCAGTTCCTCCTGGGCGGGACCGGGGTTGATCCCGGCGGTGCGGATCGGCCCCTTGTCGAGTTCGCGGTCCTCCTCGACCACCGGAGTCCGGTTCATGAGGCGGAGCAGGTAGAAGACCCCCGCTCCGAAGACGAGGAAGTAGACGATCACGAAGGCGGTGAGGGACGCGCCGACGGCAGGCGCGGCGATCGGGGAGATGCTGTCCGAGGTCCTGAGGAGCCCGTATACGGTGAACGGCTGTCGGCCGACCTCGGTCGTGAACCATCCCGCGAGCACGGCGACGAACCCTGACGGCCCCATGACGATCGCGGCGCGGTGGAGGAGCGTGCTCTCGTAGAGGGTGCCGCGATAGCGGGCGACCAGCGACCACAGGCCGATCCCCAGCATCAGGAAGCCGATCCCCACCATGATGCGGAAGGCGAAGAAGGGGATCGCAACCGGCGGCCGGTCCTCCGGCGGAAAGGCGTTTAAGCCCTCGACGCTGCCGTCGACGCTGTGGGTCAGGATCAGCGATCCGAGCATCGGGATGGCGATCTGGTAGTCGACGCGCCCCGCGGCTTCGTCGGGAATGCCGAAGAGGATCAGCGGCGCCGCCCTCTCGTAGCTTTCGAAATGGCCCTCCATGGCGGCGATCTTGGCCGGCTGGTGCTCGAGCGTGTTGAGGCCGTGGGCGTCGCCGGCGAAGATCTGGATCGGCGTGACGATCGCCGCCATCCACATCGCCATCGAGAACATCGTGCGCGCCTGGCGATTGGTCCGGTCGCGCAGCAGGTGGACGGCGCCGACCGCGCCGACCGCAAAGGCCGTCGTCAGGAAGGCGGCCAGCACCGTGTGGACGAGCCGGTAGGGGAAGGACGGGTTGAAGACGATCGCCCACCAGTCCTCGGGCACGAAGTTGCCGTTGGCATCGATCGAGAACCCGGCCGGCGTGTGCATCCACGAATTGACCGACAGGATCCAGGTCGCCGAGACCAGAGTACCGACCGCAACCACGACGACGGCCACCATGTGCAGGGCGTCGCCGACGCGCTTCCGGCCGAACAGCATGATGCCGAGGAAGCCGGCCTCGAGGAAGAAGGCGGTGAGCACCTCGTAGCCCATGAGCGGCCCGATCACCGCGCCCGCCCGCTCGGAGAAGACCGACCAGTTGGTCCCGAACTGGTAGCTCATCACGATCCCCGAGACGACGCCCATGGCGAAGGTCACGGCGAAGATCGTCTTCCAGTACTCGAAAAGCCTGAGATAGGCCGGGTCGCGCTTCCAGAGCCAGAGTCCGTTCAGGACCGCGAGAAAGCTCGCCGTGCCGATCGAGAAGGCGGGAAAGATGAAGTGGAAGGAGACGGTGAAGGCGAACTGGATGCGGGCCAACATTTCCGCCGTCTGACCGTAGTCCATGTCGCCCGTCCTGTCGTCCGGCGCTCCCGATCGGGGGTCCGATCCGGCTCCTGCCGACATCTATAGGTGGCAACCCGCGGGGGAATAGGCCTGGCTTGAGACAAATTGACCGCCGCGCCCTGCCCGTCCGGCATGCCGGTGCTCGCGACGGGCCGTCGTCGAGGTCAAGCCCGCTCGAATGCGCCCGGCGATGAAGCACCCGAAGCGCGCGTCATGTCAACCCGCCGGGCCGCGGCAACGGTGGAGCGACGGCGATCGGGCGGGCGTTGCCGGCGCGCGCGCAGCGCGGTAGTTCCGACGCTGCGACACATGGAGCAGCAATGACCCACACCGCCAGCCTCTCGCTCCGCCAGGACGACGCCTTCCGTCTGATCACCGCGCTCGACGAGGACGCGCGGCTCACCGGCCTCGCCGTCGATGCGGTCGAAGAGGAGCGGGGGCGCTGGCGCGTGACCCTCTATCTGCCGGAGCCACCCGACAGCGGCCTCTCGGCGGCTCTCGACGCCATCATCGGCGAGCTGTTCGGCGCCGATGCCCCCAGGTTCGCGGTCACGCCCCTGCCCGATGCGGACTGGGTGGCAATGTCGCTCGAGGGGCTGACGCCGGTGCGCGCGGGCCGCTTCCTGGTCCACGGCAGCCACGATCGCGACAAGGCGAGGCCCAACGACATCGCCATCGAGATCGAGGCCGGCGAGGCCTTCGGTACCGGGCACCATGGCACCACCAGCGGCTGCCTGCTCGCCATCGAGCAAACGGTCCGCACCCGCACCGTCCGCAACGCCCTCGACATCGGCACCGGCTCGGGCGTGCTCGCCATCGCCATCGCCCGCCTCGCCCATTGCCCGGTGCTGGCGAGCGACATCGATCCGGTGGCGACGCGGGTGGCGGCCGCGAATATCCGCCTCAACGGCGCCCATCCATCGGTGCGGGTGGTCACGGCGGCCGGCATCGGCCGGCGGGTCTTCGCCGTCAACGGTCCCTACGACCTGGTCGTGGCGAACATCCTGGCGGGGCCGCTCGTCGCGCTCGCGCCCGCGATCCGCCGCGCGGTGGCGCCGGGCGGTACCGTGATCCTGTCGGGCTTGACGACGACGCAGCAGGTCCGCGTCGCCGCCGCCTACCGGGCCGCGGGACTGCGGCTCGAGCGGGCGGCGGTGCGCGAGGACTGGGCGACGCTGACGTTCACGAAGGCCAGTCCAGCACACCGCAGCTCGGCATCCGGCTGACGGCCAGGAGAGGAGCGTTGCAGGTCTTCCATGCTTCGCCGAGGCGTTGCGCGCGGATCCGGTCTCGGGGAGTACGACGCCCTCAAGATCGCGCCCCACGGAAAGTCCATGGACTGCTACAGGGATGCCAAGGACGCGTTCGTGGCAGACGCGCTGCGCGGTGCACCCACCGGGGTGGATGAGCCCCGATGATGGAGCGGCCCCCTAGAGCGGAAAGCCGGCCCGGCCACCGCGGTCGACCGACATGCGCTCGGGCCCGAAGGTGGCGAGCGTCGCATCGTCGACGCCGATCCGGAAGGCGAGAGCGTTGCGGCGCGGGGCGGCCTCTCGGCTGGTCTGCGCCCGGGCGACCGCATAGGGCATCGCGCCCATGGCCGGCGCCATGCGGCTGCCGCTGTCGCCGAGTGTCCTGATTGCCGTAGCCATGACGATTCCTTCTTTCCTCACGCGAACAACCCTCCTCGCATCGCGACATAGGCCGGCAAGTATGGCAGGGGAAGGCGCCCAAGCGCATGGCAGCCTTGAGTTTTTTGCAGTGCACCCGTCATCTTGGTGCAATGCACAATTGGACGGCAGATTTCGCGGGCTGTATGCAGGCCGCTGCCGCGCTTCGCGGCAGCGGAAGCAGGGAGGGACGGGCGTGGCAGTGCGTGGTGCCAGACCAAGAGACAGCGAGACCGGCGCGCGGCTCGCCGCGTTGCGGGCCGAATTGCGGCGATCGGGACTGACGGGTTTCATCGTTCCGCACGCCGACGAGCACCAGAGCGAATATCTCCCGCCCTCCGCCGAGCGCCTGGCCTGGCTGACCGGCTTCACCGGCTCCGCGGGTTCCGCGGTGGTGCTCGCGGACGAGGCCGCGGTCTTCGTCGACGGCCGCTACACGATCCAGGCGGAAGCCGAGGTCGACCCGGCCGCTTTCGCGCGCGAGCACCTGATCGACACCCCGCCGTGGAAGTGGCTCAAGGCGCGTGTTCAGCCGGGCGACCGCATCGGCTACGACCCGTGGCTGATGACCGCGGCCGAGGTGAAGCGCCTCGAAGAGGTGTGCCGAGACGCCCAGGCGACACTCGTCCCGACACGGGGCAACCCGATTGACCATGTCTGGACCGATCGTCCTGCCCCGCCGCTCGGCGCCGTCACCCTTCATCCCGAGTCGCTGGCGGGCGAGGCCGCACCGGCGAAGATCGCACGGCTGCAGGCCTCGGTCGCGGAAGTGAAGGCCGATGCGGCGGTGCTCGCCCAGGCCGACTCGATCGCCTGGACATTCAACATCCGCGGTGCCGACATCGCCCACAATCCGGTGGCGCTGGCCTACGCGATCCTGCCGTCGAATGATCGCCCGATGCTCTTCATCGACGCTCGGAAGCTCTCCAACAGCGTGCGCGCCACCCTCGCCGACCTCGCCACGCTCCGCGAGCCGGCAGAGTTCTCCGCGGCGCTCGCCGCGCTCGGCCATGACGGCGCACGGGTGCTGCTCGATCCGCGCGGCACCGCGGCCGCCATCGCCGACGCCGTCCGCACCGCCGGCGGGACCGTCGTCGAAGGCGCCGACCCGGCGGAACTGCCGAAGGCGCGGAAAAACGCGACCGAACTCGCGGGCACCCGCCGTGCGCATCTT
>JAEZEN010000285.1 GCA_023433185.1 Pseudomonadota bacterium
CGATAAGTCCTGTCGCGATGACGCTTCGTGGTCCGGCGCAGGCCGGACCGCTGGACGGAAAGCTCCGGCGGGTCTCCCGACGCTCCGGCCTTCGCCGGAGAACAGCGTGCCTCAGTTCAGAGGCAGGCCTCCAGATAAGGCTGGTCGAACCCGAACTGCTTGGCCTTCTCCAGCGTGTAGGGCCTGAGGCCCATGCTCCGGTACTCGCCGATGATCTTGCCGTCCGCGGTCTCGTCCAGATATTCGAACTTGAACAATTCCTGGGTGACGATGACGTCGCCTTCCATGCCGATCACCTCGGTGATGTTGGTGCAGCGGCGGGAGCCGTCGCGGAGGCGCTTGACCTGGACGATGAGGTCGACCGAGTCCGCGATCTGGCGGCTGATCGCTTCCTTCGGCACCTTGATGTCGCTCATCATCACCATGTTCTCCATACGCGCGAGGCATTCGCGCGGGGAGTTGGAGTGGAGCGTCGCCTTCGAGCCGTCGTGGCCGGTGTTCATCGCGGCGAGCAGGTCGAAGCATTCCGCGCCGCGAATCTCGCCGAGGATGATCCGGTCCGGACGCATGCGCAGCGCGTTGATGACGAGGTCGCGGATGGTGATCGCGCCCTGGCCCTCGAGATTGGGCGGCCGGGTCTCGAGCGGCAGCCAGTGCGGCTGCTGCAGGCGGAGCTCGGCGGCGTCCTCGATGGTGAGCACGCGCTCGCCCGGGTCGATCAGCTTCGACAAAGCGTTGAGCATCGTCGTCTTGCCCGAGCCGGTGCCGCCGGAGATGATGATGTTCATCCGGCTGGCGCCGGCAATCTTCAGCACCGTCGCCATCTTCTCCGACATCGAGCCGAAGCCGCGCATCATGTCGATGGTGATCGGCTTCTCGGAGAACTTGCGGATCGAGATGGCGGTGCCGCGCAGCGAGAGCGGCGGAATGATGACGTTGACGCGGCTGCCGTCCTGGAGGCGGGCGTCGGCGAGCGGTGTGGTCTGGTCGACGCGGCGGCCGACCTTGTTGACGATGCGCTGGGCGATCTGGAGCAGGTGCTCCTCGTCGCGGAACTGGATCTGGGCCAGCTCCAGCTTGCCCTTGCGCTCGACATAGGTCTGCTGCGGTCCGTTGACCATGATGTCGCTGACGTCGGGGTCGTTGAGCAGCTCCTCGAGCGGGCCGAGGCCGAGCAGCTCGTCGACCAGCACCTTCTCCAGCGCGAACTGCTCGCGCCGGTTGAGGTTGATCTTCAGCTCGGCGAGCACCTCGCCGATGATCGGCCGGAATTCCTCGGCCAGCTCGTCCTTGGAGAGGGTGGCCGCGGCCTCGGGATCGACGCGCTCGAGCAGGCGGGGGAGCACCTGCTCCTTGATGCGGTGGATCGAGGCCTCGAAGCCCTCCGAGCGCGAATCGCCCGCCGCGCCCGACTGGGCCTGGCGGTCGGCGAGCCGGGCCATGGCGTCGGCATGACCGGCGGGAAGCGAGGTCGTGACCGCGCCCTCCATGTCGAGCGCGTCCGGTTCGATCGGCGGAAACTGGGCGCCGCCCGCGTCCGCGTTCCTCGGCTGCGCCGGTGCAGGGCCCTTCATCGGCTGGGCCGTGCCGAAGCTCGGCCGGCCGGGGCCGGAGGTGCCGTTGCGTCGTCCGAAAGCACTCATCTGGTTATTCAATCCCGCGCTGTCTCTTCGGGCGTCCCCCGGGTCGGAAAGGGTGAATAGGATCGAAACTTTGACAATTAGCTAACCGCCCGCCGGCCGAAGGTCGTGCCCGAGCCGGAAAGGTCATGGTCCGGCGGGCTTCTGGCGCCTATGATGCGCGGCCGGAAGGAGATGCCGATGGTGAACTCCGCCCTGATCCTCGCTGCGCTGCTGGGCGCGCAGCCGCTGTCACCGACCCCGCTCGACTGGCTGCACGGGACCTGGACCTGCCGGGTGTCGGGCGCCGGCGAAAGCGCCGTCCTGCGCCGGGAGGTGTGGGCGGGCGACGACTGGTCCGGCACGCATGTCCTGGTGGAGGAGCGGCGCGCCGGCAGCGAGACGCTGCAGCTCGCCTCCGGGCGGATCCTCGCGGACGATGGCGGCTACTCGCTGTCCTACCGGATGCGCGGGTCGGGCCGCGGCGCGCCGGCCAGCTACCGGTCGGGGCAGGCCGGCGAGCGGGAGGCGGCGTTCGTGACCGAGGAGGCGGTGGAGCCGCAGCGTATCGCCTATCGCCGGACCGCGACGACCCTGGTCGTCACCCACGCACGGCGCGACGGCAGCGGCGCGCGCTCCTGGCATATGCGCCTCGAGGGCGAGGCCGGGGGTCCGCGCGGCTGCGACGGGCGCTAGGCCGACCGCACCCGGCGCCTAGCCTTCGACGCTCTCCGCGAGCACGGTGAGGCCCTTCTCGCCGACCTCGGCGAAGCCGCCCTGCACGGCGACCGTCCCGCTGCCGGGACGCCCGCGAGCATCCCGGGCACCTCGTCCGCCTAGAAGGGCAGCCGCACGGTCGCGCGCGCGGCATAATGATCCGCGCCATTGCCGCTCGATCCGTCCCAGGCGATCTGGATGCTGCCGGCGCCCAGCCGGACAGCGAGGCTCGCGCCATATTCGGCGCGCGTCCGGCCCAGCGAGGGTCCGGCGACGAGCAGCGGCAGCGCAGGGAGCTGCGGGTCGATGGCGGTGATCGCGGGCGTGCGGTCGCCGCCGACCCGAACCACGCGGCCATGGGC
>JAEZEN010000286.1 GCA_023433185.1 Pseudomonadota bacterium
TCCCTAACCCGCCGGCTTCGCTGCCGCCGGATAGCCGTCCGGCAGCGGCCGTATCGCCTTCAGATAGGCCGCGAATGCCGCGCGGTCTGCCGCCGGTAGCCGGCTGGTGTTCTGGATCACCTCGGCCATGGCGCCGCCAGCCGAATCGAACTCCGGCGTGAAGCCGCTCTCGAGGAAATAGGCGATCTCGTCGGCCGACCAGGCGCCGATGCCGCCCTCGCCAGAGGTAATGTTGGGAATGTTGCCGGTGCCTTCCGCCGCCACCGCGCCCGATAGCCACAGATCCTTCTTCAGCCCGCCCGAAAGGTCGCGCGGCGTGTGGCACTCGCCGCAATGCCCTGGCCCCTCGACGAGGTAGCGGCCGCGCCGCACCGCGTCCGACGCGTCGTCGGCAAGCGCGATCACCGGCGCCGGGTCGAGGTTCAGCAGCTTCCACATGCCGACGCCGCGCCGGATGTTGAACGGAAAGCCGAGGCGATGGCCGGGCGCCCTGCCCTCCACGGGCGGAAGCGTCTTCATGTAGGCGAAGAGGTCGCCGACGTCGTCGGGCTGCATGCGCACATAGGAGCCGTAGGGAAAGGCCGGGTAATAATGCTCGCCGGCCGGCGACACGCCGCGCAGCATGGCGTTGCCGAAATCCTCCGCGCTCCAGGCGCCGATGCCGTCGGTCGGATGCTGCGAGATGTTGGGCGCGACGAAGGCGCCGAAGGGGGTGTTGAGTTCGACGGCGCCGGCGAGTTCCAGCCGCGCCGTGCCTTCAGACTTCGGCCGCGCGTGGCAAGACGTGCAGCCGCCGGCGTTGAAGATCAGTTCGCCACGCGCAGCGTCGCCGGCGCCCAACGCGACGACCTCGGCCGCGTCGAGCGTCTTCGGCGCAGTGAGGAACCAGAAGGCCGCCGCCCCGGCAAGACCGAGCACGATCGCGGTCGAGAGCAGCCTTCCGGTGAGCCCCATGCGTGTCCTTTAGCTCTGCGGCGCGCGGTAGGTCTGGTGGCATCCGCCGCAGCTTGCGCCGATCGGTCCGAACACCTGCTTCAGCGCATCGACGTCCTGCGGCTTTGCCGCGATCGCCGCGGCAACGGCCGCCTCGAACTTCTCCTCGGCGGCCTTGAAGCCCGCCATGTCTTCCCAGATCTTCGGCAGGGCCTTGGTGTCGCCCGTGTCGCTGCCCGCCGGGAACAACGCGTCGATGTCGAACTTCTCGCCGTTGGCGTGAAGAGACTCGAACGCCGCCATCGCAGCTGCCGCGTCATAGGGCTTCTCACCCTTCACCATCGGCGCCAGCTGGCCCATCGCGCCGCCGCGTTCCTTCATCAGCGCCTTGCGGTCGGCGATGGGGTCGGCGAAAGCGGCGCTGCTGGCCAGTGCCAAGGCCGAGAGTGCGAGAACGAGCGTCTTCATGGAGTCCCTCCGGGTTGCTGAAAGCTGCCTGTGGAGCGAACGCCATGGTGACGTACTTATTCCTGCGGCGCCCTTCACGCTTTTGTGAGCGGTCTCCGCAAACGAAAAGACCCCGGCCGGAGCCGGGGTCTGGAGTGTCGAAAGCTGAAGCCGGCAGCGATCAGCCGCGCGCCTTCTCGTACATCTCGAGCACGTAGTCCCAGTTGATCAGGCTGTCGACCCAGGCGTTCAGGTAGTCCGGGCGCCGATTGCGGTAGTCGATGTAGTAGGAGTGCTCCCACACGTCGACTCCGAGGATCGGCTGGCCGCCGTGGACGAGCGGGTTCTCGCCGTTGGGGGTCTTGGTGATCTCGAGCTTGCCGTCGCGGAGCGTGACCCAGGCCCAGCCCGAACCGAACTGGCTCGTGCCGGCCTGGACGAAATCGGCCTTGAACTTGTCGAAGCCGCCGAGGTCGTCGTCGATCGCCTTGGCGAGCGCTCCCGGAATCTTGTTGCCGCCGCCGCCCGGCTTCATCCACTTCCAGAAATGGATGTGATTGTAGTGCTGGCCGGCATTGTTGAAGAGCCCGGCGTTCTTGGAGTAGCTCGCCTTGACGATCTCCTCGAGGCTCTTTCCTTCGAGGCCCGACCCCTCCAGCAGCTTGTTGCCATTGGTCACGTAGGCCTGATGGTGCTTGTCGTGGTGAAACTCGAGGGTCTCCTTCGACATGAAGGGCTGGAGGGCATCGTAGGCGTAGGGAAGGGGTGGCAATTCGAAGGCCATGGGACAAGCTCCTTGGTCGGGATGTCGCGCGGGGCGGCCGGGGGCCGCCGGGTCGCGGGCGGGATGCTGGAATCCGCTCAACGGAAGGAACATAGGCCCGCCGCCCGGCCCCGACAACCGCCTCGCCGCCACTAGCGCCGCAAGAGGGCCTTCAGGCCCGGAACCCGCGCCGGGGCCGCGATGGACATAGTGCGTCGCAACAATATAATGCGCGCCGACAACCCACCCCAAAGACATTTCCAGCGAGGTTTGAGCCATGGCCGACGCACCCACGACGGAGGCCGCCTCGGGCGACCACAGCGAAACGAAGGCAGCCGGGCCGGACACCGCCGTTCTCACGACCGACGCCAGGCCCGTCGATCTCGCCGTCAAGCACGGCACGCTCGGTCCCGACGTCGTCGACATCACGCATCTCTACCGCGACACCGGGATGTTCACCTACGATCCCGGCTTCACGTCCACCGCGTCGTGCGAATCGAAGATCACCTACATCGACGGCGACAAGGGCATCCTGCTCTATCGCGGCTACCCGATCGAGCAACTCGCCGAGCACGGCGACTTCCTCGAGACGTGCTACCTGCTCCTCTACGGCGAACTGCCGACGGCGGCCCAGAAGGCCGACTTCGACCATCGCGTGACCTATCACACGATGGTCCACGAGCAGATGAACCGGTTCTTCACCGGCTTCCGCCGCGACGCGCACCCGATGGCGATCATGTGCGGCGTGGTCGGCGCGATGTCGGCCTTCTACCACGACTCGACCGACATCTCGGACCCCTACCAGCGGATGGTCGCCTCGCTCCGCATGATCGCGAAGATGCCGACCATCGCGGCGATGGCCTTCAAGTATCACGTCGGCCAGCCGTTCGTTTACCCGCTCAATGCGCTCGACTACGCCTCGAACTTCCTCCGCATGTGCTTCGCCGTGCCCTGCGAGGAGTACAAGGTGAACCCGGTCCTGTCGCGGGCGATGGACCGGATCTTCATCCTCCATGCCGACCACGAGCAGAACGCGTCGACCTCGACGGTGCGGCTTGCCGGCTCCTCGGGCGCCAACCCCTTCGCCTGCATCGCGGCAGGCATCGCCTGCCTGTGGGGGCCCGCCCATGGCGGCGCCAACGAGGCGGCGCTCACCATGCTCCAGGAGATCGGCACCGCCGACCGCATCCCGGAATTCATCGCCCGCGCCAAGGACAAGAACGATCCGTTCCGCCTGATGGGCTTCGGCCACCGGGTCTACAAGAACTACGACCCGCGCGCCAAGATCATGGAGAAGACCTGCCACGAGGTGCTGGCCGAGCTCGGCAACCAGGACGACCCGCTGCTCGAGGTGGCGATGGAGCTCGAGCGGATCGCGCTCACCGACGACTACTTCATCGAGAAGAAGCTCTACCCGAACATCGACTTCTACTCGGGCATCACGCTGAAGGCGCTCGGCTTCCCGACCACGATGTTCACGGTCCTCTTCGCGCTCGCCCGCACCGTCGGCTGGATCGCCCAATGGAAGGAGATGGTGGAGGACCCCTCCCAGAAGATCGGCCGTCCGCGCCAGCTCTACATCGGCGAGCCGCGCCGCGACTACATCCCGGTGTCGAAGCGGCGGTAGGCGCCGCCACGGCGTCGGCCTCGAGGGCCGGGCATCGCCCGGCCCTTTCGACTCATGGGCCCCTTGGCTTTTCACCGCGCCCGACGAGACCTATATCCGACCAACACCGCCGGAGATGCATCCCGACATGGACCTGAACCTCGCCGCCTTCGCCCTTCCGGTCACGCTGCGAGCCGTTCCGTCCCATGCCTCTCTCCGTCTCCCTCTCCGATCTTTCGTGGTCGACGCCTGACGGCGTCCCGCTCCTTCAGCGCCTGACGCTCGGCTTCGCCCGCGAGCGCACCGGCCTGGTCGGGCGGAACGGCGCCGGCAAGTCGACGCTGCTCCGGCTGATCGCGGGCGACCTCGCGCCGACGACGGGCGCGCTGCACGTCACCGGTACGCTGGCCATGATGCGCCAGGAGGCCCTCGTGCGCCCTGACGCCACGGTCGCCGACCTGATGGGAGCCCGCGCCCCGCTCGCCCTTCTCGAGCGGGCCGCTGCTGGCCGCGCCGACGCGGAAGAGCTCGCACGCGCGGACTGGACGCTGCCCGTCCGTATCGAGGACGCCCTTCTCCGATGCGGAGTCGCGGCGACGCCGGAAACGCCCCTCGCCAGCCTCTCCGGCGGCCAGCGGACCCGCGCCGGGCTCGCCGCGACAATTCTCGCCGAGCCGGACTTCATGCTGCTCGACGAGCCGACCAACTATCTCGACGCCGAGGGTCGCGCGGCGGTGATCGACCTTCTCCGCCACTGGAAGGCGGGGGCGATCGTCGTCAGCCACGATCGGGCGCTCCTTGAGGAGATGGACGCGATCGTCGACCTGACCGCGGCCGGCGCGCAGCGCTATGGCGGCGGCTACGCCGCCTTCCGGGCGCGCAAGGACGCCGAGCGCGCCGCGGCCGAGCACGACCTCGCCCATGCCGAGAAGACGCAGCGGGAGGTCGCGCGGCGAACGCAGCAGGCGGCGGAGCGGAAGGCCCGCAAGGACAGCGCCGGACGGAAGGCGCGGGCGCGCGGCGACCAGCCGAGGATTCTGATGGATGCGGCCCGGGGCCGCGCCGAAGCCTCGGG
>JAEZEN010000414.1 GCA_023433185.1 Pseudomonadota bacterium
GTCCAGTTCCTCGTCGCCGAGGCCGGGTCGCGCGACCCCGATCTTCCCGTCGCGGCCTATGGCGAGATCGAGCAGGCGCTGATCGTGATGTTCCTCAAGGCCAATCCCCACAGCTTCAGCGACGTGCTCGCAGGCCCCCATCGCGACGCCGCGCCCCGGCAGGTGAGGCTCGCGGAGGCCTATATCGAGGCACACTGGGACCAGCCGATCACGGTCGAGATCCTGGCAGGCCTCACCGGTGTCAGTGCGCGCAGCATCTTCGACAGCTTCCGGAAGAGCCGCGGCTACTCGCCGATGGCCTTCGTCAAGCGGGTGCGCCTCGGTCACGCCCGGCGAATGCTGCTCGCGCCCGAAGCCGGCACCACCGTCGCGAAGGTGGCCTTCGCCTGCGCCTTCGGGAACCTGGGGAACTTCGCCAAGGACTATCGGGACGCGTTCGGTGAACTGCCATCCCACACCCTCAGAATGACGCCGCCCCACGACGGCCGGATCGGTCCGTAGGTCTTCGGGGCATCGAAGGCCAAGCGCCGACTGCCGCCACAGCATCTGCCGGCCTGCACCACGGAGCCCCCCCCAATGCGGCACGTCTCGCGCCAGCCGCGATCGATTTCGCCTCCAGCCCCCTACATGAAGTCGGTGCCGGCCGGCGTCGCCCTGTATGGCGACGGGATCGCCGGCAGCGTCCGGAGGTATTCGGCCATGGCGCGCTGGTCGTCGGCGGTGAGCCTGGCGAGGTTGCCCTGGACCTCGGCCATGTCGCCGCCGCCCACGTCGAAATTGGGCAGGAAGCCGGTGTTCATCAGGCCGAGCATGTCCATTTCCGACCAGGTGCCGATGCCCGTCTCCATGTCGGGCGTGATGTTCGGCGCCGAGCCCTCGCCGCCCGGCAGCGGGCCGCCACTATAGGCCTTGGCGGCGATGATGCCGCCGTTGAAGCCGCGCGGCGAGTGGCACTGGGCGCAGTGGCCCGGTCCCTCGGTCAGGTAGGCGCCACGGTTGACGGCTTCGCTCGCGTTCGGGTCGGGCACGAAGGTCTCGCCGTCGACATAGAGCAGCTGCCACAGGCCGATGCCGCGGCGGATGTTGAAGGGGAAGGCGAGGGCGGTCTCCGCCACCGCGTTGTCTACGGCGGGGAGGGTGTCGAGATAGGCCTTGAGGTCGATGAGGTCCTCGAACGTCATGCGCTGGTAGGACGTGTAGGGGAAGGCCGGGTAGAGGTGTCCGCCGTCGGGGGCGACGCCGCGCTTCATGGCGTTGACCATGTCGAGGGCCGACCAGCCGCCGATGCCGGTCGCGGCGTCGGGCGAGATGTTGGGCACCTGGAAGTCGCCGAAGTCGGACTTGATCACCCGGCCGCCGCCGAGCCGGAGGAGGTCGTCGCCGGTCGCGCCCGGCGCCGCGTGGCAGGAGGCGCAGCCGCCGGCCCAGAACATGTATTCGCCGTTGGCGAGGTCCGGCGCATGGTCCGGCAGGTCGGTCGCAGCGAACGTCCTGGGCGCCGACAGGAACCAGAACGCACCGAACCCGACGACCGCGAGGACCACCAGTACCGCCAGCAGCTTTCGGATCATCGATTTCGCGCCGCCCTGTCACTTCGAACAGTTCCATGATGACCGTCCGCAGCCGGCCCGGCAAGGGAGGCGACGCGACGCCCCGCGGCTCGCCCGCTCCGCCACCCGCACTCTCGCAAAACCGGGCCCGGAGGCCTAAATTCGCGGCCATGGACCTGTCCCGCGACGAGATCGAACGCTACGCCCGCCACATCGTGCTCGCCGATGTCGGCGGACCGGGCCAGCAGAAACTGAAGGCGGCGCGCGTGCTGGTGATCGGCGCCGGCGGCCTCGGTGCGCCGGTGATCCAGTATCTGGCCGCCGCCGGGGTCGGCACCCTCGGCATCGTCGACGACGACCACGTCTCGCTCTCGAATCTTCAGCGCCAGGTCATTCACCCGACCGGCGCCGTCGGCAGGGCGAAGGTCGAGAGTGCGCGCGACGCGATCGCCCGGCTCAACCCGCACGTCGCCGTGGAGGCGCACGCCGTGCGGCTCGGGGCCGACAATGTCGCGGGCCTCGTCGCGGGCTACGACCTGATCCTCGACTGCACCGACAATTTCGGCACGCGCTACATGGTGTCGGACGCGTGCTTCCGTGCCCGGAAGCCGTTGATCACCGCTGCGGTGGGGCAGTTCGACGGCTCGATCACGACCCTGAAGCCGTACCTCGTCGCCGCCGATGGCAGGCCCAATCCGACCTACCGCTGCGTCTTTCCCGAGGCGCCGCCCGACGGCCTTCTGCCGACCTGCGCCGAGGCGGGCATCCTCGGTGCGCTCGTGGGCGTGATCGGGTCGCTTCAGGCCCTGGAGGCGATCAAGGAGATCGTCGGCATCGGCGAGGGGCTCGTCGGTCGCATCCTGCTCTACGATGCCCGGGACGCGCGCTTCGAGACGATCCGCTACGCCTGGAACCCGGACAATCCGCTCAACGGCCGCACGGGGACTCCCGCGGCGGCCGAGTAGCGGTGGGGTCAGGCGCCACCGAACAGACCGGTCAGCACCACCAATGCGATGGCAATGGTGAATGCTGGGGCGGCCGGGGCAGCGCGACGTGCCACTGGGGTCCCGTGGCGAGCATAGAAGGCATCCTCGGTCCAAGGTTTGCGGAGGACTTCGCAGGTTGATGCCGTGGTGCTGAAGGCGGCTGCGGCGAGAAGGGGATCCATGCCGGCTCTCCATGGTGGCTGTGGTTCGCAGTTATGAACCGATTCAATGATCGAACAGATATGCTCGGGGTTCAGCTTTGTCAATGATAAATGAATCGGTTCAACGGCGTGTTTGAACGCCCCGCGCTCTTGGCTTAGGATTCCCCGCCGGCCCGCCGGAACGTGTCAGGAGAGACGGCCTTGCGATTCCGTTCATGAAGCGCAGCGTGAAACTCGCCGACGTGGCGCGGGCGGCCGGCGTGTCCCAGGGGACGGCCTCGAACGTCTTCGCCAAGCCCGAACTGGTCCGGGCGGAGGTGCGCGAGCGGGTCGAGGAAGTCGCCCGGATGCTCGGCTACAGCGGCCCCGACCCGAAGGGGCGGCTGCTGCGCGCCGGGCGGGTCAACGCGATCGGCGTCGTCGTGATGGACGACCTCAGCTACTTCTTCAACGATCCCTTCAGTCGCGAGTTCATGAGCGGGGTCGCCGAGGTCTGCGATGCGCGCGGCGCCGGCATGTCGTTGGTTTCCGCGGTGGACCGCGACAGCGCCGCCTGGGGCATCGACACGGCCCTCGTCGACGGTTTCATCATCCAGTGCATCGAGGATGGCGACCGTCTGATCGAGCTGGCGCGTCGGCGCGGCCTGCCATTTGTTGCCGTCGACATCGATCCCGGCCCCGATGCAAGCTCGATCATGATCGACGATCGCGGCGGTGCCCTGCAGGCGGCGGAGCATCTCCTCGCCCTCGGACACCGGCGGTTCGGCATCCTTTCCCTCGAAATCCGGGCCGACGGTCATGCCGGGCTGGTGGACGAAGTGCGCCGGACAACGAGCCTCTACGGCCCGACGCGCCACCGGCTCGCAGGCTATGGGGAGGCCCTGAGGGCGGTGGGGATCGACTTCGATCGCGTGCCGATCGTCGAGGTCGACAACGACCATGGCGGCGGCGCTACGGGGGCGGCGACGCTCTTCGACGCAGCGCCCGACATCACGGCGGTTCTGGCGATGTCCGATGTTCTCGCGCTGGCCGCGATCGAGGCCGCGCGCCAGCGCGGGCGCCGCGTCCCGGAGGACGTGTCCGTCGTCGGCAACGACGACGTCCCGGAGGCCGCCCGCGCCGAGCCGCCGCTCACCACGGTGGCGCAGCCGATCGTCGACAAGGGCCGTCTTGCGGCCCACATGATCTTCGATCGCGGCCCGCCGCGGAAGGAGTTCATGCCGGTCAGGTTCGTCCGCCGCGCCTCCACCGGCCCCGCGCCCCCGCCGCGTTGAGACCTCGTTAACCAGCGCGCGGCAAGGTTACCGGCGGGCTGGTGGCGTTTCGCGATGGGGGTCGAGGAAAGCATGGCGAAGAGGGTCTCGTCCGGGCTCTGGCGGGGATTGAAGGCGCTCGGTGGGTTGGCCGCGATCGCGGGGCTGGGGACGATCCTGTTCGTCCAGCCGTCGAGCATCACGGCGCAGACCTCCGACCGGCCCACGACGATCCGCACCGCAGGCAGCGGCCTGCCGGTCCCGCGCTTCGTCAGCCTCAAGGCCTCGCGCGTCAATGTCCGCGTTGGGCCGGGCGAGGACTATGGCGTCGCCTGGATCTTCGTGAAGCCGGGCCTGCCGATCGAGGTGATCCAGGAATTCGACAACTGGCGACGCATCCGGGATTCGGACGGTCAGGTCGGCTGGGTGTTCCAGAGCCTCCTGTCGGGCAAGCGGACCGCCGTGGTGGCACCGTGGCAGGGCGGCGAGGCCCGGCCCATCCGGGCGTCGGCCGACCCGGAGGCGCGCATCACCGCCTATCTCACGCCCGGCGTGATGGCCGACATCGACCGTTGCCGGAGCGGCTGGTGCCAGGTCTCGGGCAGCGGATTCAAGGGCTGGATCGCCCGCGACCAGCTGTGGGGGGTCTACCCCGACG
>JAEZEN010000499.1 GCA_023433185.1 Pseudomonadota bacterium
ACCCAGACCCTCGACATGCTGCCGGCATCGGCGGCAGGCGACCCGCGCGTCGCCGCCGTCCGGGCCCAGATCGACCTCAAGACCCAGACCGCCAGCCTAGGCGATCGTGCCACGCTCGAGGCGCGGATCGCCGCCGATCCCGCCGACTTCCAGGCGCGCTTCGACCTCGCCCTCCTGCTCAACGCCGAGAACGACCGCGAGGGCGCCACCGACCGCCTCCTTGAAATCGTCCGCAAGAACCGTAGTTGGGAGGATGAGAAGGCCCGGAAGCAGCTGCTCCAGTTCTTCGAGGCCTGGGGCCCGATGGACGAGGCGACGCGCTCGGGACGCCGCCAGCTGTCTTCGCTCCTCTTCGCGTGAGGTCGGAAGTGAAGGTCGGAAACTGTCGATATGATGCACCGGGGGACGTGCCCTCGGTCATCCCGGTATTCCCCCTCCCGGCGGCGCTGCTCCTGCCCCGCGCCGAACTCCCGCTCAACATCTTCGAGCCGCGCTATGTCGCGATGATCGATGCCGCGCTCGCCGCCGACCGGGTGATCGGCATGATCCAGCCGGATGAGGACAAGGCGCCCGGCTCGCTGGGCCCCAGCCTCTGCCATGTCGGCTGTGCCGGACGGCTCACCTCCTTCGCCGAGACCGGGGACGGCCGCTACATGGTGACGCTCACCGGCATCAGCCGTTTCGTCATCGTCGAGGAGGTCGTGACCAACACGCTCTTCCGGCAATGCCGGGTCAGCGCCGCGCCCTTCGCGGCCGACTTCGCGCAGGCCACCAACGAGACGGGCATCGACCGCGGCTCCGTCCTGAAGACGTTCCGCGACTATCTCGAGGCCCACCATCTCGAGGCCGACTGGGACAGCGTCGGGCGCGCCTCCAACGAGACGCTGGTCAACACGCTCGCCATGATGGCGCCCTTCGGCACCGCCGAGAAGCAGGCGCTGCTCGAGGCGCCGGACCTCCGCGCGCGGGCCGAGACCCTCGTCGCCCTCACCGAGATGACCCTCGCCCGCCATGGCGGCGGGGCAAGCCGGTCGCTGCAGTAGCGCCATGGCCGAAGCCGAACGCCCCGCCGGCCGGATCGACCCGAAGCTGCTCGAGATCCTCGTCTGCCCGCTGACCAAGACGACGCTCGAGTACGACGCCGGGCGCCAGGAACTGGTGAGCCGCGCCGCCCGCCTCGCCTACCCGATCCGCGACGGCATACCGATCATGCGGCCGGACGAGGCACGGCCGCTCGAGGACTGATCGCCGCCCCGATCAGGGACCCGGATTGCGGACGGCGCACGCGGCGGCAGGCGGTCGGGCGCTGGCCCACGTCTCAGGATGGGCCTCGGTGTCACGACGTTCCCGATCGCCCGGCGGGTCAGATCGCCTCGCCGCGGAGCAGCCGCGGCAGCTCCCCGCCCTCTCCGGCCGCCTCGCCGATGAAGCGTCGCTTCAGCGCCGGCAGGCGGTCGACGACCCCGAGGCCGACATCGCGGGCGAGGCGGAGCACCGGGTTGTCGTTGGAGAACAGGCGGTTGAGGACGTCGGTCGTGACGCCCATCTCGAAGGAGTCGAAGCGCCGCCAGCTCTGGTAGCGCTCGAGCACGGGGAGCGCGCCGATGTCCAGGCCGAGGCGATGGGCCTCGACGATGCATTCGGCGAGCGCCGCCACGTCGCGGAAGCCAAGGTTGAGACCCTGGCCGGCGATCGGATGGATGCCGTGGGCGGCGTCGCCGGCAAGCGCCAGGCGCTCCCTCACGAAGGCCCGGGCGAGCGTCAGCCCGAGGGGGAAGGCCCGGGGCCGGCCGAGCGGGGTGACGGCGCCGAGCTGGTTGCCGAAGCGGCGTTCCAGCTCGAAACGGAAGATGTCGGCGTCGCCGGCAACGATGCGGCGGGCGACATCCTCGCGCTCGCTCCAGACCAGCGACGAGCGGTTGCCCTTGAGCGGCAGGATGGCAAAGGGGCCGCCGGGTAGGAAGTGTTCGACGGCGCGGCCATGGTGCGGCCGCTCGTGCTCCACCGTGACGACGATGCCCGACTGGCGGTAGGGCCACGAGACCGTGCCGATCCCGGCAAGCGATCGAAGCCGCGAACGGCCGCCATCGGCAGCCACCAGGAGCCGCGCCCGCACGGTCCGTCCCGAACCGAGCCGGCAGGCGACATCGGCGGGGCCGACGGTGAAGTCGTCGACGCTGTCCGGCGCGACGATCGCCGCCCCTTCTTCCGCCGCCCGGTCGCGGAGCGCGCCCACCATGTCCCCGTTCATCACCATGTGGGCGAAAGGCTCGCCATCGCCGGCACGTCCGTCGAAGGTGAGGAATACCGGGCGGACGGCGTCGCCGGTGCGGCTGTCGGTGATGACCATCTCGGTGATCGGCTGGGCATTGGCCTCGATCGCCCGCCAGACGCCCAGGGCGTCCAGCATCCGCCGCCCCGCCGCGGCGATCGCCGAGGCGCGGGCGTCGCGGCCGAGGGCCTCGGGCGGGGTCGCGTCCACCACCGTGACCGACAGGCCCGACCCCGCCATCCGCAGGGCAAGCGCGAGCGACAGTCCGACGTGACCGCCGCCGGCAATGAGAACGTCGACGCGCTCCGGACCGCTTTCGACACGCGCCATCGGTTTTCCCGCCTCTCTCCGTCGTCGCCATCTGCTATCAACCGGACATGACCGGCCTGCCGCAAACGCCAACCCCCATGCCGCATCGCGACCACGACACTACCAGAGCCGGCCCGAAGGTCACGGGCTTGCGACCTGCGGCATTCTGGAACATGGGGCGGCGGACAGGGCGCGGCCACCCCAGACCGCACCAGCCCCGGGACCGCTGACATGCCGAACGCCATCGAGACGCTGCTCTCCGTTCTCGACCTAGAAAAGCTCGAGGAGAACCTGTTCCGGGGGCGCAGCCCCGATGTCGGCTGGCAACGGGTGTTCGGCGGACTGGTCATCGGCCAGTCCCTGGTGGCGGCGGCGCGAACCGTCGAAGGCCGTGCGGCGCATTCGCTCCATGGCTACTTCATGCTGCCCGGCGACCCGACGATACCGATCGTCTACCAGGTCGACCGGATCCGCGACGGCAAGAGCTTCACCACCCGGCGTGTCGTCGCGGTCCAGCATGGCCGGGCGATCTTCTCGATGTCATGCTCCTTCCAGGTGCCGGAGGAAGGCCTGACCCACCAGATCGCGATGCCCGACGTGCCGGGCCCCGAGGACCTGCCGGCCGAGGCCGACCTGCGCGAGGCCTTCCTCAAGTCCGCCCCGGAGCCGGTGCGGCGCTACTGGGAGCAGGACCGCCCGATCGAGATCCGGCCGGTGGACCTCCGCCACTACATGAGCCGCGACTCGCTCGACCCGCGTCAGACCGTCTGGATCCGCGCGACCGGCCCGCTGCCCGACGATCCCGACATCCACCGGTGCGTGCTCGCCTATGCGTCGGACATGACGCTCCTCGACACGTCGCTGTTCTACCATGGACGCTCGGTCTTCGCCCGCGCCCTCCAGGTGGCGAGCCTCGACCATGCCCTGTGGTTCCACCGTCCGTTCAGCGCCGACGAGTGGCTGCTCTACGCCGAGGACAGCCCCTCGACCTCGGGGGCCCGGGGATTCAATCGCGGCAGCCTGTTCAGCCGCGACGGCCGCCTCATCGCCTCGGTGGCGCAGGAGGGCCTGATCCGGCCCCGCCCGCCCAGCGAGGAGAAGGGCGTCGTGCCGCGATTCTAGGCGGCGAACGCCGCGTTGCGCCCATCCGGATCGCGCCCGATGGCGACTTGGCACAGACCTTGATTGTTGGACCCCGGTCGATGCCGGCGGCCTAGCCGCCCGCTCCGGCAGAATTCATCGGGCTCCGCAGGACGGGATTGCCGGCGGACGGAAACAGGGACCACGCCATGAAGATCGTGATGGCTATCATCAAGCCGTTCAAACTGGACGAGGTGCGCGACGCCCTCACCGCCGTCGGCATCCAGGGACTCACGGTGACGGAGGTAAAGGGATACGGGCGGCAGAAGGGCCATACGGAGATCTATCGCGGGACCGAATATGCGGTCAGCTTCCTGCCGAAGCTGAAGATCGAGATCGCGGTGGCTTCGGACCAGGTGGACAAGGTGGTCGAGGCGATTGCCAGTTCCGCCAAGACCGGCCAGATCGGCGACGGCAAGATTTTCGTCTTCGCCATCGAGCAGGCCATCCGCATCCGCACCGGCGAGAGCGACGTCGAGGCCCTCTGATCGAGAGGCATCTGCCCGCATTGCAGGCATATGCCCGGAGAATGACCTGCGTGACTTGCATGCCCCGTCGCCCAAATCCGGGCTGACGGGGCTTTTGATCGTTTTGATGACTCTCCTGAGTCGAGCTTCTGCCGGCCCAGGCGCCAGTTGACTATTTCTTGATCAGAACTGGCGCGTCGGAGTGGGCGCAACCGGTTCTCCGACGATCCGGTCGAGACGGATCCCGCGGCGCCCCCCGCCGCGCACGCCCCACGGACGGACTGGGCGCGTCCGCCCATGTGCCGCCCGCGCCACGCCTCCGGACCCCGATCGTCAGGAATCCGCCCGAAACGGCGAAGTGTGCCGACATCTCCGCTCCCACGCGCCACGGCGCCGGGCCGCCGGGTAACCGTTCGCGGCATTGCGATGCGGCCCGCATCGGCAATTTGTGCGGCGCAATCCCGCTGGCACGCCGATTGCTACCCGGAGAGCAGCGGCGGCCCGCGGTCGCCCAGTAGCTGTGCATACAATGCCATGGGCCCGCGTGCCGAATACCAAGGGGAAAGCTGATGAAATTAACCAAAGTCCTCCCAGCCGCGATGCCGCTGATTGCGCTCGCAGCATTCCCGGCCTTCGGCCAGGACCCGGCGCCGGTCGAAGTGCCTGAGGCGGTCGAGCAGGTCGTTGCCGCGCTGCCCAATCCGGGCAACACGACCTGGATGATGGTCGCCACGATCCTCGTCCTGTTCATGACCGTACCGGGCCTCGCGCTGTTCTACGGCGGTCTCGTCCGCGCCAAGAACATGCTCTCGGTGCTCATGCAGGTCCTGATGATCGCCTCGGTCGTCTCGATCATCTGGCTGGTCTATGGCTACTCCTTCGCCTTCGGCGGCTCGGAAAGCCCGTACTGGGGCGGCACCGCGAAGCTCTTCCTCGCCGGCGTCGACGCCTCCTCGGTGGTCGAGACATTCACCGACGAGGTGATCCCGGAGTTCATCTTCATCTGCTTCCAGATGACCTTCGCCATGATCACGCCGGCCCTCATCGTCGGCGCCTTCGCCGAGCGGGCGAAGTTCGGCGCGGTGATGCTGTTCTCGATCCTGTGGGTGACCTTCGTCTACTTCCCGATCGCCCACATGGTGTGGGACGCCAACGGCCT
>JAEZEN010000586.1 GCA_023433185.1 Pseudomonadota bacterium
GGGTGATCACGACCACGGTCACTCGCATCCGCATCACTATCACGCGCACGCCGCAAAGGAATGACTGTGCCCGAGTCCGGCTGGCCGTCTCCCGAGGAAGGACTCGCCCGCCTTGCGAGGCTTTTCCAGTTTGCCGATTCGACGCTGCCCGTCGGGGCCTTCGCATTCTCCAACGGCCTCGAGTCGGCGGTGCAGACGGGCGTGGTGACCGACGCCGACGGGCTCCGACAATTCGTCGAACTTGTAACGCGGCAGGCGGCCCGCATGGACGGGATCGCCCTGCTCCATGCACATCGCGCGGCGCGGGCCGGGGACCATGACGGGATCAGACGTGCGGATGCCGAGCTTTGGTGCCGTCGCGCCGGCGAGGAACAACAGCTGATGATCGCCAGGATGGGGAGGAAACTCGCCGAGCTGGCACTGAAGGTAAGCGACTTCCCGCTGCTCGGCCGCTGGCTCGCGGATATACGTGCGGAAAAGACGCCAGGGTGCTTTCCCGTCGGCCAGGGAATCGCGCTCGCGAGCCTCGGTGCGAGTGAGGGCGAGGCCTTCGCGGTCCATCAGTACGGCATCGCCTCGATGGTGCTCAGCGCGGCGCTGCGCCTGATGCGGATCGATCATCTCGACACCCAGCGCATCCTGTTCGCGGCCCAGGAGCGCGTCGAAGGCGACTATCTCGCCGTCCGCGAGCTGTCGCTCGAGGAGATGAGCGTCTTCGCGCCGGTGTTCGATGTGCTCGTCGCGCACCACACAACGGCGCATGTCCGGCTGTTCATGAACTAGCCAAGGCGTCGAAGGAGAACCAACGATGAAGAAGATCACGCGCATCGGCATTGGCGGTCCGGTCGGTTCGGGCAAGACGGCGGTCATCGAGACGATCACACCGCGCCTGATCGAGATGGGCATCAGGCCGCTGATCATCACGAACGACGTGGTGACCACGGAGGACGCCAAGCAGGTCCGTCGGACCCTGAAAGGCATCCTCGTCGAGGAAAAGATCGTGGGCGTCGAGACGGGCGCCTGCCCGCATACGGCGGTTCGGGAGGACCCCTCGATGAACATCGCCGCAGTTGAGGAGATGGAGGAGAAGTATCCCGACAGCGACGTGATCTTCATCGAGTCCGGCGGCGACAACCTGACTCTCACGTTCAGCCCGGCACTGGCCGACTTCTACATCTACGTCATCGATGTCGCCGCAGGCGACAAGATTCCACGGAAGAACGGCGCCGGCGTCTGCCAGTCCGACATCCTCGTCATCAACAAGAAGGACCTGGCCCCCTATGTCGGTGCCAGCCTCGAGATCATGGACCGCGACTCGCGGCTCATGCGGGGCGCCAAGCCCTTCGTCTTCACGAACTGCAAGACGGGGGAGGGGGTCGATGCACTCATTGCCCTCATCATGGACATGGCGCTCTTCGACGTGACCCCGAATCCTGCCGCGGCGAGCGCTGCCGAGTAGCAGTCGTGGCGCTCTCCGACGCCCTCCGGCGGCTGGACGAGGCGCGCGAGCTGCGCGACTACCAGACCGAGCCGGCCCAGATGCGCGCGGCGGCGCCGGGCAAGGTAGGCGAATTGCGGCTCGGCTTCGCGGTACGCAACGGGCGCTCGGTTCTGTCGGACCTCTACCGCGTCGCGCCGTTGCTCGTACAGCAGGCGCTCTACTGGGACGAGGCCATGCCGGAACTGCCAATCTGCTCGATCATCTCGGTTGGCGGCGGCGTTCTCCAGGGCGACCGTTACACCATAAACATCACGGTGGGGGCAGGCGCTTGCGCGCTCATCACTTCGCAGAGCGCGAACCGCATCCATCGCATGGACGCCAACTACGCCTCGCAGCACCAGACCGTCACGCTCGAGGGCGGCGCCTACCTCGAGTACCTCCCCGATTTCACCATTCCCTATCGCGGTTCCCGCTTCATCAACCAGACCGACATCGTCGTCGCCGAGGACGCGACGCTCATCTACGGCGAGATGGCAATGACCGGCCGCAAGAATCACCACGCGACGGAGCGCTTCGGTCTCGATGTCCTCTCGATGGCGGTCGCGGTCCGCCGCCCCGACGGCCGCAAGCTGTTCGCCGAGAAGGTGCTGATCGAGCGGGGCGAGCCGACGGTCGAGTTCGGCGCGGTCATGCGCGGCTACGACGCCTTCGCCAACGTCATGTGCCTCACCCCACCCGAGACGGCGGACCGCATCAAGGCGCGGCTGGGGACGAACTTCCCGCCCGAGGCGCCGCGTGCCATCTCGGGGCTGTGCCGGCTGCCGAACGCCGCCGGCCTAATGTTCCGCGCCGTCGGCATCGAATCCTACGACGTACGCCAGGAAGTCCGCCGCTTCTGGCAGGTGGTGCGCGAAGAGGCGCGGGGCCGGACCCTGCCCAAGGAATTTCTCTGGCGCTGACTGAGAGAACCCAACCATGGCGACAGCACGTCCGAACTTCGTCATTCAGTGCCTGCGTGGAACCAGCCAGGTGTTCTTCCAGGAGAACGCCTTGACCGGCCTGCTCTTTCTCGCGGCAATTGCCGTCGCCTCCTATTTCACGGGCGACTGGGCTACCACCATCGGCGCGGTCATCGGCATCGTTGTGGCGACGATCACGGCTCATCTGATGCAGGTCGACGATGCCTCGATCGACCAGGGCCTCTTCGGCTTCAACGGCGTTCTTGTCGGCGTCGCCCTGCCGACCTTCATCGCCGCCACGCCCCTTCTCTGGGTCTACATCGTCATCGGCGCGGCGGCGAGTACGGTGATCACCGCGACCTTCGCCGCCACGCTCACGAAGTCCTGGGGCATTCCAGGGTCGACCGGGCCGTTCGTCCTGACCGGATGGCTGATGGTCGCCGGCGCCTACACCTTCGGCGGCCTCGACGCTACGGGCGACACGCCGAAATTCGCGACGGACTATCTGGCCGGAACGACGAGCGTCCCGTCGGCGATCGAGGTCGTGCAGATCTTCTTCCGCAACATCGGACAGGTCTTCCTGCTCGGCAGCGAATACAGCGGCGCGATCATCCTGATCGGCATCCTCATCGCCTCGATCCCCGCCGGAATCGCCGCGGCGGCCGGCTCGCTGGTGGCGATGATCGTGGTGATCGGCATGGGCGCAGACCCTGCCGTGGTCAGCCAGGGCCTCTTCGGCTTCAGCCCGGTCCTCACCGCGATGGCCGTCGGCGTGGTCTTCCTCAACCCGTCGTGGCAGGTGGTGGTCTATGCGTTGCTGGCGACGATCGTCACCGTGTTCGTGCAGGGCGCGCTCGACGTCATGGTCGGCCCGATGGGCATCCCGTCCTTCACCGCGCCTTACGTCCTGACGATGTACCTCTTCATCGCGCCCCGCAAAGCCGCCGCGCCGCACCCGCACAAGACGGTGGCGGAGCATTTCCTGAAGAAGGACGGCGCCTCCTCGGCGGCCTCCGGAGGCAAGTGAGGCGCGGCCGGGCGGATGCCATGGACAGGCGAGCCGTCTCTCCACATAACCGGAGGCCGATCCGGAGACCTTCCAGATGACGACCGTCGCGCTTGCCACCGCCCAGTCCGACGCCACGTCTTCAGCGACGGCGCCGCCCGTTGTCGCGTCCGTCCAGGCCGGCATGCAGGACGTCGTCACGAACCCTGCGGTGGAGATCGCCCTCGCCACCTTGTTCCTGGTCATCGTCATCGGCATCCACGGCGTGTTCCTGGGCCGGATATCGAAGCTCTTCTCGACCTACATCGCGCGGCAGACGCCGCAGTCGCCGCGTTGGCACGCTGGCCTTCTGACGGCGGTCACGATCGGCCTGATCGTCGCGCTGCATTTCGCCGAGACGCACCTCTGGGCGCTGACCCTCGTTCAGGCGGGACTGATCTCGGGCTATCGCGACGCATATTTCTACGTCCTCGAGGCCTACACGACGCTCGGCGAGGGCTCGGTCTACATGCCGGACGGATACCGCCTGATCAGCCCGATCATCGCGCTCACCGGTCTCTTCACCTTTGGCTGGTCGACCTCCGTGCTGGTCTACATCGTCGGCCAGGTGGGACGCCTCCACGAGGAGAGGGAAAGGGCGTCCGACCCCTCCTGTAGCCCGCCGGCGGGCGGACCGTCCGCATGACCCATTGCGTCGTGTCACTGAAGGAGCTCATCGATGACCGGGCTGGACTTCCTGTGGGTGTTTCTCGGCGGCGGTGCGGGATCGGTGCTGCGCTGGTCGGTCGGCCGCCTGGTCGGCGAGCGCTACCATGGCGACTTCCCGCTCGGCACCTTTCTCATCAACGTCAGCGGCGCCTTCGTCATCGGCTACCTGTCCGTTCTGTTCGGCATCGACTGGCACGACCGCTTCGGCACACCGCTGAAGGCGGGCATCCTGACCGGTGTCCTCGGCGGGTATACGACCTTCAGCAGCATGCAGCTCGACACAGCGACGCTGGCCGATAAGTCGAAGCGCAGCAAGGCTTTGTTCTACCTCATGATTTCCGTCGGCGCCGGGCTTGCAGCTGCGGCGCTCGGCGCCTTCCTGGCGCGCTGAGGAGACCCGATGATGCTACGGATCGCACTCTACGTGTTCATCGGTGGGGGCATCGGCGCCCTCGTCAGGGAACTGCTCATGCTCGGTGTCCGGGTCGGCTATGACGGCTTCCCGCTCGACATCTTCGTCGCCAATGTCGTCGGGTCTCTGGTACTCGGCATCACCGCGGGGATGCACAGCCGCATGCGGGTCGGCGACATCGGCAACGCGCTGATCGGCACCGGCTTCTGCGGCGGCCTCACAACGTTCTCCAGCTTCGTCTACGCGTCGGTGGTGCTGATGGCGGCGTCCGCGCTGGAGGCCGCGGTAGCGATCATCTACGTCTTCGCCAGCATGATCATCGGCTACGCCGCCGTCCGCATCGGCCAACGGATCGGCGCGGCCGGCGCCCGGGCCGCCTGAGGCGTCGCGGCAGTCCGAAGCCGGCGCGGTTCCGGACCGCAGCGTAACGTCGGTCGATCAGGGCGCCTGGTCGGCCAGCGCCTGCTCGACGACGCTCGCGACCCAGGCATCGACCGACAGGCCGGCGCGGCTCGCCTCGGTCCGGGCGTCGGTCACCACCGCGGGCGGCAGCGTGACATCGAGGATGATCTCGTCGGCGGTG
>JAEZEN010000351.1 GCA_023433185.1 Pseudomonadota bacterium
GACCAAGCTGCTCACCGCCCGATTCCGGCTCGACGAGGGCCGCGAGCCGCAAAAATACGGCATCGGCCTCAAGGAGTTGTGGAAGATCGATACCGCTCGCCACGTCCCTGGCCGTGTCCAGCACAGCTTCGGCTGGCCGCTCGGCAATCGCACGGGCGGCGGCTCGTTCCTCTATCACTACGGCGACAACCTCGTCGCGGTCGGCTTCGTCGTCCACCTCAACTACCGGAACCCGCATCTCTCGCCCTTCGCCGAGTTCCAGCGCTTCAAGACCCACCCAGCGATCGCGCCGCTGTTCGAGGGCGGCACGCGGCTCTCCTACGGCGCCCGCGCGATCACCGAGGGCGGCTGGCAGTCGGTGCCGAAGCTGGTCTTCCCCGGCGGCGCGCTGGTCGGCTGCGCGGCGGGCTTCGTCAACGTGCCGCGCATCAAGGGCAGCCACAACGCCATCCTCTCCGGGATGCTCGCCGCCGACCACGCCGCCGACGCGCTTGCCGCCGGCCGCGCCCATGACGAGCTGGCCGCCTACGAGGAGGCTTGGCGCGCCTCGCCGATCGGCCGCGATCTCTACCCGGTCCGCAACGTCAAGCCGCTGTGGTCGCGCTTCGGCACGGTGCTGGGCATCGCCCTCGGCGGGCTCGACATGTGGCTCAACACGCTCCGCCTGTCCCGCTTCACCCTCGACCACGGCAAGGCCGACCACGAGGCGCTGAAGCCCGCCGCCGCGAGCCGGGCGATCGGCTATCCGAAGCCCGACGGCGGGCTCACCTTCGACCGCCTCTCCTCGGTCTTCCTCTCCGGCACCAATCACGAGGAGGACCAGCCGCCGCATCTCGTGGTGCGCGATCCCGCCCTCCAGCGCACCTCCGAGCACGACGTCTATGGCGGCCCGTCGGCGCTCTATTGCCCGGCGGCGGTCTACGAATGGGTCGGCGACGGGGCGGGGCTGCGCTACCAGATCAACGCCGCCAACTGCGGCCACTGCAAGACCTGCGACATCAAGGACCCCAACCAGAACATCGACTGGGTGCCGCCCGAGGGCGGCGGCGGGCCGAACTACCGCGGCATGTGAGGGACAAGAACTAGGTTCCATAACCTACTACATCGCGTTGATCCACAAGGAAGGCGGCAGCGTCTACGGCGTGTCGTTCCCGGCGTGACGGCCGCGGCGGACAGCCTCGACGAAGCCATGCGCGCGGCAGCCGACGTGCTCGTCTTCGCCGCAGAGGACTGGCGCGAGATCCACGGAAACGCCTTTCCCGAACCGCGTACGATCGACGCGATCAGGGACGACGCGAAGCTCGTCGACGACCTTTCAGACGCGATCGTCGCAGCCGTGCCGATGATCGCCCCCGCCCTTGCCGCCGCGTGACGGGATCAGCAGTGCCAGCGCCGCCCGAGGGCGGCGGCGGGCCCAACTATCGCGGCATGTGAGGGTTCAGTGATAGACTGCGCGGCGGGGGCCGGCGGTGACGACGAGGACGAGGAGGCGCTCGTCCTCGATCCGCACGACGATCCGGTAGTCGCCGGCCCGGCAGCGCCACAGGCCATTCATGTCACCGAGGAGCGGCTTGCCGAAGCGCCGCGGGGCCTCTACCGTCGCCACGCGCTCGCGGAGGAAGCGGAGGATCGCCTTCCGCGTCGGGTCTCCGAGTTTCCTCAGGTCGCGCGCGGCGTCGCGGTCGAATTCGACGCGCCGCATCGCGCTCGCTCAGCGCTCGCCGTCGATCTCGGCCTCCAGGTCGTCGAGGCTGACCGTCGGGCCGCCGCGCTCCAGCCGGCGGGTGGCCAGGTGGTAGTCTTCGAGGTCCTCAATGTGGCGCTGGATCGCCTCGCGCGCATAGAAGCTCTTGGTGCGTCCGGTCTTCTTCGCCAGCGCATCAAGGCGTTCCTCGATCTCGGGTGGAAGCCGTAGGGCCAAAATGGATCACCTCCGAGAATTGCTATATGCATGTAGCACCCCCGGCGATGACATGGCCCCCGACTTGCTATACGGAACTTGAAGGTTCCCGTGGGCGCTGAGCGCCGTTCCGATCTGTCAGGTTCCCCCCCTCCCATGACCCAGACCCCCGCTTCCATCGACGCCACGCTCGAACTGCTCAAGGCCGGCGGCTACGTGTCCGACCGGGCGCTGGCGACGGTGCTGTTCCTCTCGCTCCGCATGGGGCGGCCGCTGTTCCTCGAGGGCGAGGCGGGCGTCGGCAAGACCGAGATCGCCAAGGTGCTGGCCGACCGCCTCGGCCGCAAGCTGATCCGGCTCCAGTGCTATGAGGGCCTCGACGTGGCGAGCGCCGTCTACGAGTGGAACTACGCCGCGCAGATGATCGAGATCCGCGCCGCCGAAGCCGCGGGGGACACCGACCGTCAGGCGCTGGTCTCCGACGTCTTCGCCGAGCGCTTCCTCATCCGCCGGCCGCTCCTTCAGGCGCTCGATCCCGATCCCGCCGGGCCGCCGGTGCTGCTGATCGACGAACTCGACCGCGCCGACGAGGCCATCGAGGCCTACCTGCTCGAGATCCTCGCCGACAACCAGGTGACGATCCCCGAGCTCGGCACGATCCGCGCCGCCGCGCCGCCCATCGTCGTCGTCACCACCAACCGCACCCGCGAGATCCACGACGCGCTGAAGCGCCGCTGCCTCTACCACTGGGTCGACTACCCGGATTTCGCCCGCGAGATCGAGATCGTCCGCACCCGCGTCCCCGGCGCCGGCGAGCGTCTCTCCCGCGACGTGGTGGCCTTCGTCCAGCGGCTCCGCCGCGAGGGCCTGTTCAAGAACCCCGGCGTCGCCGAGACGCTCGACTGGGCGACGGCCCTGGTCGCCCTCGACGCGGAGCGCCTCGACGGCACCACCGTGGTCGACACGCTCGGCGTCCTCCTCAAGTACCAGGACGACATCGTCCGCATCGACCCGGCGCGCGCCGACCGGCTCATCGAGGAGGCGCGGACGGAAGC
>JAEZEN010000022.1 GCA_023433185.1 Pseudomonadota bacterium
CTCGTCGCGCTCTTCCAGGCGGCGGCGACCGACGACACCGTGAAGGCCTTCGTCGTCACCGGCGCCGCGGGCAACTTCTCCTCCGGCGGCGACGTGTTCGAGATCATCGGCCCCCTTCTCGACAAGGATACGAAGGGCCTCCTCGCCTTCACCACGATGACCGGCAACCTCGTCAAGGCGATGCGCGCCTGCCCGCAGCCGATCGTCGCCGCGATCGACGGCGTCTGCGCCGGCGCGGGCGCCATCCTCGCCATGGCGTCGGACCTCCGCATCGGCACGGCGCGGGCGAAGGTCGCCTTCCTCTTCAACCGAGTCGGCCTCGCCGGCTGCGACATGGGCGCCTGCGCGATCCTGCCGCGCATCGTCGGCCAGGGCCGTGCGGCCGAGCTGCTCTTCACCGGGCGGAGCCTCGGCGGCGAGGAGGCCGAGCGCTGGGGCTTCCTCAACCGCCTTGTCGCGCCCGAGGCGCTCGACGCCGAGGCGGCAACCCTCGCGGCGTCGCTCGCCGCCGGCCCGGCCTTCGCCAACGGGCTGACCAAGCGCATGCTCGAGATGGAATGGGCGATGGGCGTCAACGAGGCGATCGAGGCAGAGGCCGTGGCCCAGGCGCTGTGCATGACGACCGAGGACTTCCGCCGCGCCTACGACGCCTTCGCCGCCAGGCGCCGCCCGGTGTTCGAGGGCAACTGATGCCTGACCTGTCCTTCCTCCGCTGGCCGTTCTTCGAGCCCGGCCATGCCGTCTGGCGCGAGACCGTCGCCGCCTTCGCCGCGGCGCAGGTCGCCGGCCTCGCCGACCATCACGACGTCGACGGCTCGTGCCGCCGGCTGGTCGCGGCGATGGGCGATGCCGGCCTGCTGGCGGAGGTGGTGGCGGACGACGGGCGCTTCGATGTGCGCCGGCTCTGCCTCGCCCGCGAGACGCTGGCCTACGCCGACGGCCTCGCCGACTTCGCCTTCGCCCTCCAGGGCCTCGGCAGCGGGCCGGTGTCGCTGTTCGGCACCCCCGCCCAGAAGGCGGCGCGCCTGCCGGGCGTCGCCAGCGGCAAGGCCACCCCCGCCTTCGCCCTCACCGAGCCGGACGCCGGCTCCGACGTCGCCGCGCTGGCGACAACCGCCACCGCCGACGGCGACGGGTTTCGCCTCGACGGCGAGAAGACCTACATCTCCAACGGCGGCATCGCCGACTGGACCGTCGTCTTCGCCCGCACCGGCGAGGCCCCCGGCGCGCGGGGCCTGTCGGCCTTCATCGTCGATGCCGGCACGCCCGGCTTCACCGTCGCCGGGCGCATCGATACCATCGCGCCGCACCCGCTCGCCCGCCTCGCCTTCGACGGCTGCCGCGTGCCGGCCGCCAACCGCGTCGGCGGACCGGGCGAAGGCTTCAAGGTCGCGATGGCGACGCTCGACGTCTTCCGCGCGACGGTGGGGGCCGCGGCGCTCGGCTTCGCCCGGCGGGCGCTCGACGAGACGATCCGCCACGTCACCACCCGGAAGACGCTGGGCGGCACGCTCGCCGACCTCCAGATGACGCAGGGCGCGCTCGCCGACATGGCGACCGAAATCGACGCCGCCGCCCTCCTCGTCTACCGCGCTGCGTGGACGAAGGACGCGGGCGCGGCGCGCATCACCCGCGAGGCGGCGATGGCCAAGCTCGCCGCGACGGAATGGGCGCAGGCGGTGATCGACCGCGCGGTCCAGCTCCACGGCGCCCGTGGCGTGACCGCCGGGGTGAAGGTCGAGGAACTCTACCGTGACATCCGCGCGCTCCGCATCTACGAGGGCGCGACCGAGATCCAGAGGCTGATCATCGCCCGGGCGGTGCTGGCCGAGGCGGGGCCGGCATGACCATGCCCTGGTCCACCACGGTCAGGATCCGCTTCTCCCACTGCGACCCGGCGGGCATCGTCTATTTCGCCGCCCATTTCGACATCCTCAACGGCGTCGCCGAGGACTGGTTCACCGAGTGCCTCGGCGTCCCCTATGCCGACCTCATCGCCCGGCGGCGGGTCGGCGTCGGCTACGCCCATGCGTCGGCAGACTTTCGCCTGCCGGCGCGGATGGGCGACCGCCTCGCCTATGCCGTCCATGTCGAGCGCATCGGCACGAAGTCGCTGCCGCTCCGCATCGTCGCGACGCGGGACGGGGCCGAGGTGCTCGCGGCCTCGCTCGTCATCGTCAGCACCGACCTCGACCGCGGCGGCGCGATCCCGCTGCCCGACGACATCCGCGCCGCGGCAACCGCCTACCACGAGCGGGGAGCGCCATGAGCGACGCGCGCAAGAACGGCCTCGTCCATCAGGTCCTGCAGCCGGCGGGCTGGCCCGCGCCGCGCGGCTACGTCAACGGCGTCAGTGCCAGCGGGCGGATGGTGTTCACCGGCGGCCTCGTCGGCTGGGACGCGGCAGGCGTCTTCCCGGCCGGAATGGCGGCGCAGGTCCGCCAGGCCCTCGAGAACACCTGCGCCGTCCTCGGCGAAGCCGGGGCGGGGCCGGCGCACGTCGTCCGCATGACATGGTACGTGCGGGGCGTCGACGCCTACACCGCCGCCCTGCCCGGCATCGGCGCCGCCTGGCGCGACGTGATGGGCCGGACCTTCCCGCCGATGGCGGTGGTCGAAGTGGTGCGGCTGGTCGAGCCGGAGGCGCTGGTCGAGATCGAGACGACGGCGGTGGTGCCCGCGTGATCCGCCAAGGCCGGGCCCGGCGTGACAAGCGCCTGCGGGCGTCGTAGGATGCTTTAGGCTTAAAGCAGTTCGGCGGGAGACATGGCGGGTACGCTCAGGAGCGTGGCGATCGTCGGGGCCGGGCCGGCCGGGCTCTACTTCTCCATCCTGATGAAGAAGGCCGCGCCGTTCGTCGACATCACCGTTTACGAGCGCAACCAGATCGGCGACACGTTCGGCTTCGGCGTCGTCTTCTCCGACCAGACGCTCGACAATTTCGAGCGCTACGACCCCGAGAGCTACCGGGCGATCACCAACGAGTTCGTCTACTGGGACGACATCGCGATCCACTTCAAGGATGCGGAGTTCCGGATCGGCGGCAACGGATTCTGCGGCTGCGCGCGGCGCACGCTCCTCCTCATCCTCCACGAGCGCGCCGAGGACCTCGGCGTGAAGTTCGTCCTCGGCCACGAGGTCGACGACATCGTGCCGCTGGTCCGCGACAATGACCTCGTCGTCCTCGCCGACGGCATAAATTCCCGGTTCCGCGAGCAGAACCGCGACCATTTCGGCACCGAGATCGACCTGCGGCCGAACAAGTTCGCCTGGATGGGCGCGGCGACGCCGCTCGACGCCTTCACCTTCGCCTTCGAGGAGACCGAGTGGGGCGTCTTCATCGCCCACGCCTACCAGTACCAGTTTCGCAACCACCGCTCGACCTGGGTGTTCGAGACCGACGCCGCGACCTTCGAGCGCGCCGGCCTCGAGACGATGGGCGAGGCCGAGTCGGCGAAGCTCATGGAGCGCATCTTCGCTCGCCACCTCGGCGGCCACCCCGTCCTCACCAACCGGTCGCTGTGGCGCAACTTCCCGATGGTGCGGAACAGGCGCTGGGTGAGGGACAACGTCGTCCTCCTCGGCGACGCCAAGTCGACGGCGCATTTCTCGATCGGCGCCGGGACCAAGCTCGCCATGGAGGACGCCATCGCCCTCTACGAGGCGTTCGTCAGCCAGGGTGGCGTCGAAGATGCGCTGGCGGCCTTCGAGACCGGTCGCCGCAACGAGGTCGAGCGAACCCAGCACTCGGCCGATGTCAGTCTCGTCTTCTTCGAACACATCCGCCGCTTCTGGGACTTCGACCCGGCGCAATTCGCCTTCGGAGTGATGACCCGATCGAGGGCAATCACCTATGAAAATCTCCGGCTCCGTGCGCCCGATTTCGTCGACACCGTCGACCGGCGCTTCGCCGAAGGCGTGCGGTCGGCGGGTTTCGATGTCGAGGTCGAGGACCCGGTCCCGCCGATGTTCCAGCCCTTCCGGCTCCGCCACATGGTGCTCCGCAACCGCGTCGTGGTCTCGCCGATGTGCATGTACTCCGCGGTAGACGGCGTGCCGGGCGACTGGCACCTCGTCCACTACGGTGCCCGCGCCATCGGCGGGGCCGGGCTTCTCTTCACCGAAATGACCGACGTCTCGCCCGAGGGGCGCATCAGCCCCGGCTGCACGGGCCTGTGGAACGACGCCCAGGAGGCCGCGTGGGCGCGGATCGTCGGTTTCGTCCACGGGAATTCCGCGGCGAGATTTTGCCTGCAGATCGGCCACGCCGGGCGGAAGGCCTCGACGCGGGTGCTGTGGGAGGGCGATTCGCGACCGCTGCCCGAAGGCAACTGGCCGATCGTCTCGGCCTCGCCCATCCCCTACTACCCGGAGAGCCAGGTGCCGCGCGAACTGACCCGGGCCGACATGGACGGGATCGTCGCCCAGTTCGTCGCGACCACGGAGCGGGCGGAGCGCGCCGGCTTCGACATGATCGAACTGCACTGCGCCCACGGCTACCTGCTCGCCTCCTTCCTCTCGCCCCTCACCAACCGGCGCGACGACGACTACGGCGGCAGCATCGCCAACCGGCTGCGATTTCCGCTGGAAGTCTTCGCCCGGATGCGCGAGGCGTGGCCGGCGTCGAAGCCGATGTCGGTCCGCATCTCTGCCACCGACTGGGTCGAGGGCGGCCTTACCGGCGACGACGCGCTGGCCATCGCCGCGGCCTTCGCCGAGGCCGGCGTCGACCTCGTCGACGTCTCGCCCGGGCAGACCGACCCCGCCTCGCGGCCGGTCTTCGGCCGGATGTTCCAGACGCCGTTCTCGGACCAGATCCGCAATGAGGCCCGGGTTGCGACGATGTGTGTCGGCAACATCACCAGCGCCGACCAGGTCAACACGATCCTTGCCGCCGGCCGCGCCGACCTCGTGGCGCTCGCCCGCCCGCACCTCAGCGACCCCAACTTCACGCTCCGCGCCGCGGCCTGGTACGGCGTGGCCGAACAGCCCTGGCCGTCGCAATACCTTCTCGGCCGCGACCAGCTCCGCCGCACCGCGCCCCGGGATCGCGAGGAGATGACCGAGCTCCGGATCAAGGCGCGGCCAAAGACCCGTGCCGACCTCAAGGCCGGGCGCGCCGACCGCGGCGGGTTCACGCTGGAGGAATAGGGGGCCTGCCGTCGCCGCGACGACAAATCCGGCGGCATATCGCCATCGAAGCCCTGTGCCCCGCGCCTTCAGGCCGGCACGCCATCCGTCGACCGCACGATCCTTTCGACCGCTTCAAGCAGAGGAACGGAGCCACGTCGCCGCTGCGCGCGCCCGTCGAACGTCACGCGCCCATTGGCAAGACCTTCATACATGCCGAGCAACGCCTGGGCGACATCCGCAGGGACTCCCTGCCGAGCCAGTACCGCGGCGCGATCCTCGACCGGCACGAACCCTGCTGCCACCGTTCGGTCGAGAATCCTGCCGAAGGCGGCCGCGACATCGTTGGCGCTCCAGTCCTGCGGTCCCGCCAGCTCCACAACCCGTTCGCCAGCGAAATCCTCGACGAGCAGGCGCGCGGCAGCACGCCCCACGTCGACCGTGCTCACCATGGGAATCCTCTGCGCCGGCTCGAGAAAGCTGGGGAGCACGCTCCCGGCGACGGCTGCTTCGGCGACCTCGCCCCAGGTCTCAACGAAGTAGCCCGGCCGTAGGAACGCGACGGCAGGTGCGGCCCCCGCCAAGTGCCGCTCGAGACTGTGGAGGGTCGCGATGATGCCCGTGCCGCTGCTGTGCTGCGCGCCGATGGAGGACAGCGCGACCACCTTTGGGAGTCCGGCCTGACGGACGGCGCGTGCCAGCGCGGAGCCGATCTCGTCGGCCCGTTCATAGGGATTCCCGGCGACCGGTGCGGGAGAGAGCACGAAGGCCGCGGATGCATCCGAAAGTGCCGCCGCGATACTCCCCACGTCCTCGATGCAGCCGATCGCCACGTCGGCCCCGAGTCCGATCCACGTCCCTGCCTGCTCCGGCCGACGCAGCACGACGCGGGTCGGCCCGTCCATTCCGATCAGGGTGCGCGCCGTCTCGCCGCCGGCTCGTCCATTCGCTCCAAGCACCACATACATTTCAGCTCTCCCTCGTTGACACGGGAGACGCTAGCCTGGAGGCTTTCATGCGTCGAATGCATGGAACACATAGACGGCATGCGTGAAGTGAATTTGCGAATCGCAGACCTGAACCTCCTGGTCGTGCTGAATGCCCTTCTGGAAGAGCGGAGCGTCACCCGTGCCGCCCTGCGCATTGGCATGAGCCAGCCGGCGGCAAGCAGGGCGCTCGCGCGCCTCCGCGATCTTTTCGGCGACGGGCTCCTGGTTGATGGTCCCGGTGGATACGTCCTGACCGCACGCGCCGAAGACATGCTCCCGCAACTTCGCGATATCCTCGCCGGCATCGGCGGTCTGCTTGACGTGAAGACCTTCGACCCCGCCAGGGCTGCAGGATCGGCGAGACTGTTGATGCTCGACCTGGAGGCGGCCATCCTCGGCCCGCGCCTCATCGCGTCGCTCACGGACCAGGCCCCTGATCTCGATCTCGAGATCGTGCCACCCGGGCTTCGCCCGCTCGAGTCCCTGGAGGAAGACGCGGTCGACGCGCTCGTCGGAGTCGTTGACCAGGCGCCGGCAGGTATTCGGAAGCGCAAGCTCTATGAGGACCGCTTCGTCACGCTGATGCGTGCCGAGCATCCGGCCGCGGGCGGGAACCTGACCCTCAAGCGCTACCTCGAACTGGACCACATGGTCGTGAGCATCACCGGGTCCGGGCGCGCGTGGGTGGATGAGATCCTCGCGGGAGCGGGAAAGGAGCGCCGGGTGAAGGTGCGCGTTCCCAGCTTCCTCGCGGCAATCGAGATCGCCGCGCGTTCCGACCTGGTCATGACACTCCCGTCGCGCCTTGCTCGAACGGCAGCAGACATGAGGCGATTCGTGACGAAGCCTCCGCCGCTCGACATGGGAGGCGTGACCATGAGCCTTGCCTGGCATGCCCGGCATCAGGATTCCCCGCGGCACGCCTGGCTCCGCGGCATGATTGTCGCTGCCGCCTCTGATGCCTGATGGAACGCAGAGAGGGCCTTGCGGGGGCTTGCGACATCGTCCGGTCGCGCGGGTCCAGACAACCGCAGCCGAAGGCGCCTCTCACGAGCGACTGGCCCCTCCCGACGCCTTCGCATCCCCGCTACATCTGCTATCCTCGCGGTGGGAAACGCGAGGTGGTGCGATGGCGGTGCTTTTCGTCCAGATCAAGTGCGACATCGGCAGGGCCTATGACGTCGCCGACGCCATTGCCGAGGCGGAGATCGCCTCCGAGATCTATTCGACGGCCGGCGACTTCGACCTGCTCGTAAAGTTCTACGTGCCCCCGGAGGAGGACCCCGGCCGGTTCGTCACCGGGGTGGTGCAGCGGATCGGCCACATCCGCGATACGCGGACCATCGTGACCTTCAAGGCCTTCTGATCGAAGGGAACTCTTGCCGCCTGACGGTGCTCCTGCGGATCGGGCTTGTGACGCGGCCGGGAAGGCGCAACCGAGAATGATCCCACGCGACCGATCAGGCGCTCCCTTCGGGTAGTCCGAAACGAAAAGTCCCGGCGCTCAGGCCGGGACTTCGATGGCTCCGGTCGGAACCCGAGTTCAGGCGGCGCGGTCGAACAGGCGCCAGACCGCCGGCACGGCGGCGGCGGCGAGCAGGACCTTGAGCAGGTCGCCGAGGATGAAGGGCGCGACACCGGCGCTGAACGCACCGGCGACGCCGAGGCCGTTTCCGTTCGCGGTGGCCAGGAACCAGGCGAGCCAGGCGAAGCCGAGCGCCATCATCGCCACCTCGGTGGCAAGCATCACGCCGAGCATTTTCGGGAACGAGCGCCCCCAGCCGCGGTCGGCGGCCTTGCCGACCACGTAGGCCATCGCGACGAAGCCGAGCAGAAAGCCGCCCGTCGGACCGAGCAGGTAGGCCGGCCCGGCGACGGCCGGCGGGGTGTTGGTGAAGACCGGCAGGCCCATCGCCCCCTGGGCGAGATAGGCGAGGACGGTGATCACCGCGAGGCGCGAGCCGAAGGTCGCGGCGATGGCCAGCACGGCGAGCGTCTGGAGCGTCATCGGCACCGGGAAGAACGGCACCTTGATCTTGGCGGCGATGGCCAGGAGCATCGTTCCGGCGACGACGAGGAGGATCGCCGAGATCAGGCGCGCGGCGCCTTCCGGCAGGAGGGTCTCGGCGAGCGCGGCGCGGGCCGGACCTTGCGATGGCAGCGACATCTTTGTTTTACCCCCGACAGGTTCGATGTCCCCGAGCTATAGGGACAATCGCCGCGGCGGACAAGCCGATGCGGTGAGGGCCGCCGCCCGCGCAATGGCGCCTGCGGGACGGGATGGACGCAGGCTCCGAAGGCCCTATCTTGGAGCGGCCGGGCGCATCCGCGAAGCGTGGACGGCGTCCGGCGGGGTGAATTCGTCCATGGATCAAGTTGCCGCGACCGACCCTGCCGAGGCCCACCGCCCCGCCGGCCATCCGATGGTGAGGACCGGCAGGATCGGGGTCCTCGTCGCCAATCTCGGCTCCCCCTCGGGCACCGACTACTGGTCGGTGCGCCGCTACCTCAAGGAGTTCCTCTCCGACCGCCGGGTGATCGAGACGCCGCGCCTCCTGTGGTGGCTGATCCTCAACGGCATCGTGCTCACCACCCGGCCCGCGAAGTCGGGCCATGCCTATTCGCTGGTCTGGAACAGGGAGCGCGACGAAGCGCCGCTGATCACCATCACCCGCGCCCAGGCCGAGAAGCTCGCCGCACGGCTCGACGACGACCGCATCGTCGTCGACTGGGGCATGCGCTACGGCGACCCCTCGATCCCGGAGCGCATGTGGGCCCTCCGGGACCAGGGTTGCGACCGCATCCTGGTGGCCTCGCTCTACCCGCAATATGCCGCCGCCACGACCGCGACCGCCAACGATTCGGCCTTCGCGGCGCTCTGTTCGATGCGCTGGCAGCCGGCGGTGCGGACGCTGCCGCCCTACCACGACGACCCGGTCTATATCGACGCGCTCGCCACCTCGCTCGAGGCCGGCCTCGCCGGGCTCGACTTCGTGCCGGAGGTGGTGGTCGCCTCGTTCCACGGCCTGCCCAAGTCCTACCTCGACAAGGGCGACCCCTATCACTGCCAGTGCCACAAGACGACGCGGCTGCTCCGCGAGCGCCTCGGCTGGCCGAAGGACAAGCTGATCATCACCTTCCAGTCGCGCTTCGGCCGGGCGGAATGGCTGCAGCCCTATACCGACGTCACGCTCGAGGAGCTGGCGAAGCAGGGCGTGCGACGGGTCGCGATGATCACGCCGGGCTTCTCGGCCGACTGCCTCGAAACGCTCGAGGAGATCGCCATGCGGGGCAAGGAGACCTTCATCGAGGCCGGCGGCGAGAAGTACGCGACGCTGCCCTGCCTCAACGACAGCCCCGAAGGCATGGCGCTGCTCGAACACCTCGTCCGCCGCGAGCTGATGGGCTGGGTGTGACCCCCGCCACGCCCCCGCTGATTCCGCTGGCCGAACGCCGCGCGACCCCATACATCTCCACCTGAGGAACGCCGAATTCCCCCCGGTTTGTGGGGAGGCGGCGGAGGGCGCATGAACGGGGTGCGATCGGAGAATCGGCCCCGATTCGCGAGAGGTGGATACGATGTTCGGATTCGAAGGGTTCGACTTCGTCGTCATCGCGATGGTGGTGCTGCTGATCCTGGTGGTGATCGCCGGGGCGAAGGCCGTGCCGCAGGGCACCAACTACACGGTGGAGCGCTTCGGCCGCTTCACCCGCACCCTCAAGCCGGGCCTCAACCTGATCGTGCCGTTCATCGACCGTATCGGCGCCCGCATGAGCATGATGGAGCAGGTGCTCGACGTCCCCACGCAGGAGGTGATTACCAAGGACAACGCCATCGTTTCGGTCGATGGCGTTGCATTCTACCAGGTGCTCAATGCACCTCAGGCCGCCTACCAGGTCGCCGGTCTGCAGAACGCCATTCTCAATCTGACGATGAGCAATATCCGATCTGTCATGGGC
>JAEZEN010000074.1 GCA_023433185.1 Pseudomonadota bacterium
CCCTTGCGGCCGGCCGGACGCTGCTCCTCCTCGACACCGAAAGCGGCAGCGACGGCGACCGGCTCTATCGCGGTTGCGGGTGGACCGAATATGGCCGCGTCCCCGGCCACGCCTTCACCCCCGACGGGCGGCTGGCCGAGACGACGATGTTCTACAAGCGGCTTTCAGACGGCGCGCCCTGAGGCCTGGCCGCGACCATCATGTAGTTGACGTCCATGTCCGAGGTCAGCCGGAAGCGGTCGGCGACGGGCACGTACATGACGCCGGTCTCGTCGACCGGGTCGAGGCCGGCCTCGGTGAAGGCGGCGGCGAGCTCGTCCGGCCTGACCAGCTTGTCGTAGCTGTGGGTGCCCGGCGGCAGCCAGCGGAGCACGTACTCGGCGCCGACGATGGCCAGCGCGAAGGCCTTGAGCGTGCGGTTGATGGTCGAGGCGACCACCAGCCCGCCGGGCCGTGCGAGGGCGCCGACGGTCGCCACGAAGGATGGCACGTCCGCGACATGCTCGACGACCTCGAGCATGAGCACCACGTCGAAGCGCGCGCCGTCGGCGACCAGCGCCTCGGCGGTGGTGGCCCGGTAGTCGATCGTCAGGTCGCCGTCCCGGGCATGGAGACGGGCCGCGGCGATGACCTCCGAAGAGGGATCGACGCCGGTGACGGCGGCGCCCATCCGACAAAGCGGCTCCGAGACGAGGCCGGCGCCGCAGCCGATGTCGAGGATGCGCAAGCCCTCGAGGGCCTTCGGACCGGACGGGTCGCGTCCGAAATGGTCGGCGATCCGCGCCTTGATGTAGCCGAGGCGGACCGGGTTGAGGCGATGGAGCGGGCGCATCGGGCCGTTCGCATCCCACCACTGCCCGGCCATGGCGGCGAAGCGGGACACTTCGGCGGGATCGATGCTCTCGGTGGCGCTGCGACTGTTCATCGGGCTAACTTAGCACCTTGGGGGAACGGTGGCGCGCCGATTCGGGGGATTTCGGAGCGAAGCATGGCCGACGACGACAAGAAGCGCACGGCGCTGGTCACGGGGGGTAATCGCGGGCTCGGTGTCGAGCTCTGCCGCCAGCTCCACCATCTCGGCTACCGCGTCATCCTGACGGCGCGGGACGCCACCGACGGCGCCGCGGCCGCAAACGCGATCGGCGTGGACTTCCATGCCCTCGACGTCACCGACCCGGCGGCCATCGCCACCCTGGCCGCGTGGCTGAAGGCCGAGGAGCGGACCGTCGACATCCTCGTCAACAATGCCGCGGTCGCCCTCGACGGCTTCAACGCCGAGGTGGCGCGGCAGACGATCGACGCCAATGTCTACGGCCCCCTCCGGCTCACCGAGGCCCTGCTGCCCGTCATTCCCGACGGCGGCACGGTCGTCATGGTGTCGAGCGGCGTCGGCGAGCTGTCGGGCCTCGCCGGGCCGATCCGCCGCGAGCTGACCAGCCAGACCCTCACCCCGAGAAACTCATGGCGCTGATGGAGACGTTCGTCACCGACGTGGCCGAGGGCCGCCACCGCGAAGCGGGATGGCCGAGTTCGGCCTACCGGCTCTCCAAGGCCGGGCTCAACGCGCTCACCCGGGTGCTCGCGTCCGAGCTCGCCCCGCGGCGGATCAAGGTCAACGCCGTCTGCCCGGGCTGGGTGCGGACGCGGATGGGCGGCCAGTCGGCGACGCGCGGCATCGTCGAGGGCGCGAAGTCGATCCTGTGGGCGGCGACGCTTCCCGAGGACGGCCCGACCGGAGGCTTCTTCCGGGACGGCCGCGAGATCCGGTGGTAGCCGCCCGGCCTAGACCGGCGGGAACACGAAGTTGATGAAGGCCCGCGAATCGAAGCGCGAATCGAGCATGCCGTAGGTCGAACGCCACGGCTTGCTCATCCGCGTCTCGAAGAAGGCGTCGGCGATCGCCGAGGGGAAGCGTCGGCGGAGCGAAGCGGCGGCCACCGTCATCGCCAGCTGCTCGGTGAGGATGCGCGCCGAGCCCTCGTCGGCCAGCGCCACGGCAGCGGCGGCGCGCACGATGTTGAGGGTCGACTTGGCCGCCCCGCCGAGCGAATCCTCGATCAGGCCGAGGGTCGCCTCGAGCGGCTCCGACGATCGCCGCAGCACCCGCATCACGTCGAGCGCCATGACGTTGCCGGCGCCCTCCCAGATGGCGTTGACCGGCACCTCGCGATAGATGCGCGGCAGGCGGCTCTCCTCGATATAGCCGTTGCCGCCGAGGCACTCCATCGCCTCGGCAACCACCGCCGGGGCGACCTTCGACACCCAGTACTTGGCGGCCGGCGTCATCAGCCGGGCGAAGGCAGCCTCGGCCGGGTCGGCCTCGGCGCGGTCATAGGCCTCGGCGAGCCGGAACGCGAGCGCCGCCGCGGCCAGCGCGTCGAGCGCCATGTCGGCGAGCACCCGGGTCATCAGCGGCTGGTCGACAAGCGCCGCACCGAAGGCCTTCCGGTGGCGGACGTGGTGCACGGCCTCGGCGAGCGCGATCCGCATCAGCCCGGCCGACGCGAGCGCGCAGTCGAGCCGGGTGAGTGTCACCATGTCGAGGATCGTGGCGATCCCCCGGCCGGCCTCGCCGACGAGGTAGCCCGTGGCACCGTGGAACTCGGCCTCGGCGGTGGCGTTCGAGCGGTTGCCGAGCTTATCCTTGAGGCGCTCGTAGCGCATCGCGTTGCGCCGGCCATCGGGCAGGTGGCGGGGAACCAGGAAGCAGCTCAGCCCCTCGCGGCTGCGGGCGATCACCAGGAAGGCATCGCTCATCGGCGCCGACAGGAACCACTTGTGGCCGGAGATGCGCCAGGTTCCGTCCCGCGCGTCCTCGGCCCTGGTGGTGCTCGCCGAGAGGTCGCTGCCGCCCTGCTTCTCGGTCATGCCCATGCCGATGGTGACGCCCTTCTTGTCGGAGAACGGGCGGTTCGACGAGTCGTACTGGCGGGAACGGATCTTCGGCAGCCAGGCGTCGGCGATATCCGGCGTGTGGGCGAGCGCGGCCACGGCGGCACTGGTCATCGTCATCGGACAGATGTGGCCGCATTCGGCCTGGGCGGTCATGTAGAGGGCGGCGGCACGGGCGGTGCTCTTGATCGGCGCCTCGATCTCCGAAGCGTCCCACAGCGAAGCGTGGAGGCCCGCCGCGATGCTCCGCCGCATCAGCGCGTGATAGGCCGGATTGAACTCGACGACGTCGACACGGAAGCCTTGCGGATCGTGGCTGCGGAGCATCGGCGGATTGACGTTGGCGATGCGGCCGAGCTCGAAGCTCTCCCGCGACCCCAGCGCCTCGCCGAGAAGATTGAGCCGGTCATTGACGGCGCGCGGCAGGCCCTCGGTCAGCGAGCCGAGCCCCGGGTCGCTGTGATAGAGATGCATCCCGGCCAATGGCGGCGATTGGTTGAAGACCTCGTGCGTGTCGTCGGCCGCGCCCACTCCCCCGCCTCCCGCGCCCTCGGGCCAGAAAAGCCACGAAACCTGTTCTTAACCCAGCCGCCCCCGTCCACCAAGCTTGCCGCGGAAGACGCGTTTCCCTATACGAACGGCTTTGATGAACCTGTCTCCCTCCCCCCAGCCGCTCGTCTTCCCGCACCGGCACCTTCTGGGCATCGAGGGGATGTCGCCCGGCGAGGCGACCGGCCTCCTCGATCTCGCCGAGCAGGCCATCGAGATCAGCCGCCAGATCGAGAAGAAGAAGTCCGTCCTGCGCGGCCGGACGCAGATCAACCTGTTCTTCGAGGCCTCGACCCGCACCCAGTCCTCGTTCGAGCTGGCCGGCAAGCGCCTCGGCGCCGACGTGATGAACATGGCGGTCGGCAATTCGGCGGTGAAGAAGGGCGAGACGGTGATCGACACCGCGATGACCCTCAACACCATGCGGCCGGACATCCTCGTCGTCCGCCATCATGCCGCCGGCGCGGTCGAGCTCCTCGCCCAGAAGGTCGGCTGCTCGGTCGTCAATGCCGGGGACGGCCCGCACGAGCACCCCACCCAGGCGCTTCTCGACGCCCTGACGATCCGCCGGCACAAGGGCCGCATCGAGGGCCTGACGGTGGCGATCTGCGGCGACATCGCCCACAGTCGGGTCGCCCGCTCGAACATCCTCCTCCTCAACCTCCTCGGGGCGCGGGTCCGGGTCGTCGGCCCCTCGACGCTGCTGCCGACCGGCATCGAGCGCATGGGCGTCGAGGTCTTCACCGACATGCGGGCCGGGCTCGCCGGGGCCGACATCGTGATGATGCTGCGCCTCCAGCGCGAGCGCATGGAGGGCAGCTACGTCCCCTCGATCCGCGAGTATTTCCGCTACTTCGGGCTCGACCAGGAGAAGCTCGGCTACGCTAGGCCCGATGCGCTGGTCATGCATCCCGGGCCGATGAACCGCGGCGTCGAGATCGATTCCGCCGTGGCCGACGGCCCCCAGAGCCTGATCGGCGAGCAGGTGGAGATGGGCGTCGCCGTCCGCATGGCGGTGCTCGAGGCGCTCGCCGCGCACCTGCCCGATGCGTGAAGGTCCATCGTCGATGGGAATCGGTCCGGAGCTCGAAACGGCGACGGCCGAGTCTTCGTCCCCTCGCCCCGGAGGGGAGAGGGAACGCAACGTCGCGGTCCGAACGGGCACTGGACCGTCTGCGCAGACGGCGAAGCTCGAATCGGTGACGGACGAGTCTTCGTCCCACGCCCCGGAGGGGAGAGGGCCCGGGGGAGGGGGGACAGGCGGAAACGTGCATCAGTTCCAAGCCGAGGCGACTCCGATGCCTAGCCATTCCGGAATCGGCGGCGGCGAACGGCCGCTGGTGCTCGACAATGCCCGGGGCGTCGACCCTTCCCGGAACCTCGACGCGCCCGGCGCGGTGATCATCGCCGACCGGCGGATCGTCGCCGCCGGGGCCGAGGCGGCCCGCACCACCAGGCCGGCCGGCGCGGAGGTGATCGACTGCCGCGGCGCGATCGTCGCGCCGGGGCTCGTCGACATGCGGGTATTCGTCGGCGAGCCGGGCGCCGAGCACCGTGAGACCTTCGCCTCCGCCGGCCAGGCCGCCGCCGCCGGCGGCGTCACCACCATCGTCACCATGCCCGACACCGATCCGGTGATCGACGAAAGTGCCCTGGTCGACTTCATCGGCCGCCGCGCCCGGGACGAGACCGCGATCCGGGTCCATCCCATGGCCGCGATCACCAAGGGCCTGCTGGGCCGGGAGATCGCCGAGTTCGGCCTGCTGCGCGAGGCCGGGGCGGTCGGCTTCAGCGACGGCCGGCGCACGGTGACCAATGCCGCGGTCATGCGCCGGGCGCTGACCTATGCCCGCGACTTCGACGCGCTCATCATGCACAACCCGGCCGATCCCGATCTTGTCGGCGCCGGGGTGATGAACGAGGGCGAGGTGGCATCCCGCCTCGGGCTTGCCGGCATCCCGAGGGAGGCCGAGATCATCGTCGTCGAACGCGACATCCGGCTGGCGGCGCTCACCCGCGGCCGCTGCCACATCGCCCAGATATCCTGCGCGGAATCGCTCGACGCCGTGCGCCGCGCCAAGGCCGCCGGCATCGCCGTCACCTGCGGCGTCTCGATCAACCACCTGACGCTCAACGAGCACGACATCGGCCCGTACAGGACGTTCTACAGGCTGGCGCCGCCGCTCCGCGCCGAGGCCGACCGGCTGGCGATGATCGGCGGGATCGCCGATGGCAGCATCGACGTGATCGTATCGAGCCACGACCCTCAGGACGTCGACACCAAGCGCCAGGCCTTCGCCGAAGCCGCGGACGGCGCGGTCGGCCTCGAAACCCTGCTCGCCGCGGCGCTGCGCCTGTTCCACTCGGGCGAGATCGATCCGCTGACCCTGTTCCGGGCGCTCGCCACGCGGCCGGCCGAGCTGCTCGGCCTCGAGGTGGGGCGGCTTGCGCCCGGCGCTCCCGCCGACCTGATCATCGTCGACCCCGATCTGCCGTGGATCCTCGACGCCGACACGCTGCACTCGAAATCCAAGAACTCGCCCTTCGACGGCGCACGCTTCTCGGGACGCGTGCTGCGGACGCTGGTCGCCGGACGGACGGTCTTCGAGATGCCCCGCGCCTGAACCCCCGGATCGGACCTGCGGGTCCTCAGGCCGCCGGGCCCGCCGCGACGACCTCCACCTCGACCAGGAATTCGGGCCGGGTGAAGCCGCCGACGATCATCAGGGTCGAGGCGGGCGGGGGATCGCCGACCATGCGGTCGCGGACCGCCATGTAGCCCTTCATGTGCTCGCGGGCCGTGACGAAGGCGTCGATCCGCACGATGTCGGCAAGGCCCAGGCCGGCTTCGGCGAGGATGGCGGCGATGTTCAGGAAGCAGCGCTCGGCCTGCGCCTCGACCGTCGGCGGCACGCCGTCGTCGGGATCGACGCCGAGTTGTCCCGACACGAAGACGAGACGCGACCCGGCGGAGACCTCCACCGCATGGCTGTAGCGGGCGAAGGGCGGGCGTATCGAGGCGGGAGCGAGCGGGCGGCGCATGCCCGCCCTATTCCCCGGCCATCGTCGCGAGGCGACGCGGCACGATGATGCGCTGGCCGGCGGCGAGAGGCGTGTTCGCGTCGATGTCGTTGACGTCGGCGACGAGCCAGACCGGCAGCCCGAACTGCTGGGCGACCGTGGCCACCGTCTCGCCCGCCGACACGGTCGCCGGGACGCCGGAATCCCAGATCTCGAGCCGGACGCCGGCCGGCGGCGCATACTGGATGGGCACCGACGGTCCCGGCACGTCGGGCGCGGCGATCGCCTCGTCGACCTTCCGGGCGATCGCTTCCTGGAGGTCGATCAGGCCGCCCATGTCGAGATGCACCGCCCTGGTATAGTCCTTGAGGTCGACAGCCACGAAATGGCCCTGGAAGTCCCGGGCCGGCTTCGGTTCGCCGCCGCCCATCATGTGATCCGAACTGAAGAGGTTGACGAAGCGCCGGACGTTCGAGGGCACCCGGTTGGCGATGCGGGTCGGGTCCAGCGTCACGATGAGGTCGACGGGCACCTGCGCCTTCTTCAGCACCAGAGCGAAGCGGATCGCCGAGTCGCCGCCCGCCGAGTAGCCCAGCGCAATGATCCGCGGCTTGACGGCGGCAGCCTTGTAGACCCGGATCGCATCGCGTGCCGGCGCCATCCAGGCCGTGTAGTTGTTCACCTCGACCTGGCTGCCGCCGACCCTGACGAGCGCGGCGAGATCGTCCATGTCCCTGGTGACGAACTTTCCACCCATGGCGCGGAAGACGTAGACGAGCGCCGGCGGATCGGATGCCGCCTGCACGCTCGTCGCCCCGGCCGCGGCGATGACGGCGAAGAACGCAATCATGGCCGCGAGACAGGACGGCAGGGCCGTCGCACGACGCATCAGCCACCGCCGCCCGTGCGCCGCGCGGCACCTGCCGTCTACCGGAGTTCCGTCCATGCTCGTCCAGGCCTGATCCCTTTGTGTTCCGAACCCCGGCTTGCGATTCCCGTCGGGACCCCGCGATCCTCGTGGAGCGAGGGGGTCCAGCCCGCGAGCGGGAGTACAGGCCAGACGGGCGTCGGATGTCAAACCCGATGCGCTAGTTTTTTGGCAGGGAGATGAAGGACTGACTGGGCCAGGTGCCGAACTTGTCGCCGAGGTTCATGAATCGCTCCGTCGCCAGAAGCGGCCGCTGCAGAAAGATGCTCTGCATGAACAGCAGAAGATCATCATCCGCGTCGAGCATGTCCGGAGCGGCGGAGTTCCAGATGACGACCTTCCCCTTCTTTGTCGCCTGTTCAATCAGCCCGCCGAAATGGCGCCCGCCGGAACAGCCGTTGAAGAAGAACGCAGCGATATGCTCGGCGGATAGGACGCGGTCGATGAGGTCCTTTGCGGAAACCTTGCCAATCGTGCCTGAATAGGGGCCGAAATCCGGACCCTTCCCATACCGGGAATGGCCGTCGTAGAACACCATGTCCTCGCGGCTGTCCGGGGAGAGCGCCTCGAAGAACTTCTCCCTGGCGACGGCCGACGACACATCCTGCGCCTCGCAGTCCCTGCGCTCCATCATCGCCTTGCCGGTGAAGCCGACGATGTTTCCCAAGGGTCCACGCCGGATTTCGCCGGATTCCATCTCTGCGACGCGGTCCATCTCGTCGGCGCAGAAGGAATGCGGGTCGATGACGCGCAGGCGAATCCGGGGCCGCCCCTCGGGCAGGTCGAGCTCGGCCACACGCTCCGTCGAATCCACCTGCCGCCAGGTCATCCCCCACTGGCTGGCGAACTGCTCGATCATGTCAAGGGTCATCGCATAGACGCCATAGTTGAAGAGGTCGCGGTTGGGGCGGACGCCTTGATCCTTGTATCCGATGAAGAAGCTGATGTTCACCACCCCGTCTTCGCCGATCCGGTCGTAGAACCTCTGATCCGCCTCGGTGAACAGCACCCACGAGCCCGGATCGGCCGACTTCGCCGGCTTCTCCGGCGTGCCGTCCGGCAGCGCCATCACGTCCCGGAAGTTGATCTGGGTGACGGCCTTGTAGGCCGTGACGACCTTGTAGACCGGCGTCAGGGCGACGGTGGCCTTGGTTTCCGGCAACACGCTGTGCTTGATCTTGGTCAGCATGAGGTAGCACTCGGCGTACCAGCCGATGCAGTGGATGGGGCGGCCGTGGAGCGCGCTGGCCTCGCGCTCGAGCTGGACTATGCCCGCCGAGGCGGCGGGGCTCACCAGGATGAACAGCAGGAGCCAGGCGGCACGGATCAAGCGACGGTCCTCGGGGTGGCGCCGCTGCCGGATGGGACGGTGGCAGACGAGCGGCCTCGGCGCGGGTGGCGGGAGCCGGTATGGCCTGATGGCAGCGACCTTGCGGAGCCCGGCCGACCGACTGCCGCGGAAAGGCTGCTTTCCAGACCGGCGGAACGGTCACCCCGCACCTTGAGGATCGCTGCGCCCGTCAGGCGAAGCAGGCGCGGGCGACCGATCGGAATCGGTCAAGCCCGAGTCATGCCGCTAGCCCGGGCTGGCGCTGACCGGCTGGGGCTGCGTGACGCTGCCCGTCGTGTCGTCGTCGATGGACGGGTTGAAGGCCGTGAAGCCTTCATCGCACGTGCAGGTGGCATTCGGATGCGACTCGCAGTCGATCCAGTAGGGCTCTTCCGACACGTTGGCCGTCGGCAGGCAGGCGATGCGCGACACGTAGTCGGCATTCGCGATGTGCGAAAATGTGACGACGGCTGCTATGGTCGCGCCAAACAATGCCAGGGACTTCATACGCGTCGGGCTCCATCGGTCCGCAAAGGTGGGCTGGGTCCAGCGAAGATAGGCAGCCTGCGATGATCTGTCAAATTTTACAGATCTGTGACATTGAAGCGCAAGGCAAGCCCTGGCATGGGACACCGGAAAGTGGCGGCAACTCGCTATTGCTCTTTCGGTCCCTGCAACATCTCCGGATGGCCGATGTCCGGTTGAAGCGGGCCTGCATCCCTCCCAGAGGCGGACGATCGTGACGTCAAGTCCTGAAAAGCTGGAAAGCCTGCGAGTCATGGTTCTCGGCCTCCGCGGCTTTCCGGGGGTCCAGGGGGGCATCGAGACCCATGTCGAGCATCTGGCCCCGGCGCTGGTCATGCTCGGATGCTCCGTGGTCGTCATCGTCCGGTCGCGCTACATG
>JAEZEN010000079.1 GCA_023433185.1 Pseudomonadota bacterium
CTCCTACGTGCAGGACCTGCAGATCGCGATCGAGACGGCGGTTCGCACGAGCCAGTCCCGGCCACGGATCGGCGACGAGATCGCAGCCGGATCGGTCCATGCGCTGCGCGCCGACCTGATGACCAGCGACGCACGCGCCCTGCTGATCTCGGCCGCGCGGGTCGTGCTGGTTGCCCGACGGGGCCCCATACCCGTCCAGCTTGCCCGGCTGGCTCCCCTTGGTCCGTTCGGGTCGGCGGCGGTCCAGCCGGGGATGGCGCGGCCGCATGCAATGCCAGCCGGTCGGCATGATGCGTCCGCTGTGAGCCGAGCGGGTGCCCCCGTGCGGCCGTCGCTGGAGTTCTTCAACGGCCTCGGCGGATTCGACATGGACGGAGAGGAGTACGTCACGATCCTGCAGGATGGCGGCGTGACCCCGGCGCCCTGGATCAACGTGATCGCAAACGCCGGCTTCGGTTTCCAGGTTTCGGCCGACGGCAGCGGCTACACCTGGTCCGAGAACAGCCGGGAGAACCAGCTGACCCCATGGTCGAACGACCCGGTCGAGAACCGCTCCGGCGAGATGATCTACATCGCCGACCGTGACAGCGGCGCATTGTGGGGGCCGACCGCCCACGTCCATCAGGCCGACGGCGGTGCCTATGTGGCCCGCCACGGCTTCGGCTATTCCCGCTTCCTCCACGAAGCCGACGGCATCGAGAGCGACTCGTCCAGTTCGTGCCCGGCGACGCCCCCCTGAAAGTCTCGGTGCTGACGCTCCGCAACGTCGGCACCGGCGAGCGGCGTCTCGCCGTCACCGCCTATGCGGAATGGGTGCTCGGTCCGTCGCGGACGGCGGGCCTGCCGTTCATCCGGACCGGACTCTCCGCGAACGGCGCGCTCCTCGCCCGCAATCCCTGGAATCGCGACTATGGCGGCCGCGTCGCCTTCCTCGACATGGGCGGCCGGCAGCGATCGTGGACCGCCGACCGCTCCGAGTTCCTCGGGCGGCTCGGATGCCTCGACGCGCCGGCGGCGCTCGTCGCCGGCGTCCCGCTTTCCAAACGCGTCGGCGCCGGACTGGATCCCTGCGGCGCGATGCAGGTGGAAGTGGCACTGGCTGCCGGCGAGAGCACCCGCATCGTCATCCTTCTCGGACAGGCGGGGTTGCAGGAGGAAGCGGATGACCTCGTCGCGCACCATCGCGCCGCCGATCCGGAAGCGATGCTCGCCGACGTCCGCGGCCGGTGGCAGGCACTGCTCGGCGCGGTGCAGGTCGAGACGCCCGATCCGGCACTCGACCTCATGCTCAATGGCTGGCTCCTTTACCAGGCGATCGCCTGCCGCATCTGGGCTCGCTCCGGCTTCTACCAGGCGAGCGGCGCCTACGGCTTCCGCGACCAGCTCCAGGATTCGCTCGCCCTGCTCCTGACACGTCCGGCCATGGCCCGGGAGCACATCCTCAAGGCGGCATCGCGCCAGTTCGAGGAGGGCGACGTCCAGCACTGGTGGCTGCCGGCGACGGGCCAGGGAGTACGAACTCATATCTCGGACGATACCGCCTGGCTCGCCTACGTTACCGCGGCCTATGTCGCCGCCACCGGCGATGCGGCGATCCTCGATGAGCCGGTGCCGTTCATCGAAGGGCCGGCGTTGTCGCCGGACGAGCACGATTCCTTCTACCAGCCGCGGCAGGCCGGACGCGTCGCTCCGCTGTTCGACCACTGCGTGCTGGGCATCGAGCGAAATCTGGCGGTCGGCGTCCATGGCCTGCCGCTCACGGGCGCGGGCGACTGGAACGACGGCATGAACCTCGTCGGTGCCGGCGGGCGCGGCGAGAGCGTGTGGCTCGGCTGGTTCCTCCATGCGGCGCTCGAGGCGCTCGCACCGCTCGCCAAGGCGCGCGGACGAGGCGATCTGGCCGGCTTTCGCCCGCCGTGGCGACGGCGACATGGCCTTCCGCATCTTCTCGATGCTCAATCCCATATCGCACGCCACGACCAGGACGGCCGCCGATCACTACAAGGTCGAGCCCTATGTCGTCGCAGCCGACGTCTACGCTGCGCCCGGTCACGTCGGTCGCGGCGGTTGGACCTGGTACACCGGCTCCGCCGGCTGGCTCTATCGCTGCGGCATCGAGGCGCTCCGCGGGCTGCGGAAGATCGGCGACGTGCTGGAGATCGACCCCGCGATTGCGACCTGGCCAGGTTTCCGCGTCCGCTTCGCGTTCGGAGCGGCGACCTATCTCATCGCCGTATCGAATCCGGCTAGGGCCACACGCGGCGTCAGGAAGCTGGTCGTCGACGGTCGGGAACTAGGGGTCGACCCGGCGCAGCTGGCCCTCACGGACGACTCGCGCGAACACTGCGTCGAGGTGATGTGAACTCGGCGCCGTGTCGAGACACGCGGTGACCGGTCCGATGACCCGCTTGGTTGTCTGGATCCCGTACCTCGATCGCGATGACGCCGGCCTACTCGGCGGAATAGTCGTTGCCTCCCGCGAAAATCGCTTCCGACCAGGATGCACTCCGTGAGGCGATTGAAATCGTCTGCAGGGAGGGGGCGAGCCGACGCCTCTGCTGCACACCGTGCCTCCCGCCGCGAGGACAAACCAGTAGGCCGCAGTTCCTAAGACGTCAACTTCCGCCATCTTGGCAAGCACAATGCGCTCCAGCTATGTTGCTGCGGCCGCCGAGACAAACCCCTCGGCGGTGGCGAGTGGAGCGCGGTGCTACCTGGGAACGCGTTCATGGGCGGAGGCTATTTCCGGACTCCTCCCGCTCACCGTTAGCGGCCTCAGGCTAACGTCAACGCCATGACAAACCGCGCGGTATGTGTGTAGGACCACTCAGCAGGCCGGAATGCGCCGTAGCGGGCTCCGTCTTGCCGCCGCGGAACTGGGGGGCATCGAGGCCGCCTTCTTCCATGGAAACGTAGAGACGCGTAGGGGAAGTCATAGAGCAGCGCGTTCGATGCTACTAAGGATGGAACTGGTCAGCTCAAACTAGCGGATGATCGAGGTGATTGGCTCGCGCGGCGCGGTAGACGCAAAGGTTCTTCCTTTTCCAAATAGTGAGGATGTACTGCGAAGCATCCTCGAGCATGCTTCGATCGGCATGTCGCTGGTCGACATGGACGGGCGTGTTGTCTACGCGAACCGATCCTTCTCAACGATGTTTGGATATTGTGTCTCGGAGTGTATCGGATTGCATGCCTCCGACTTGGTTGACGCTGAGATGATTTCTTCGGCGGAACGTCAGCTTAAACAGCTCATTCGCGGCGAAATCCCCAGTTACAGGAGTGAGAGGCGCTATCGACGAAGCGATGGCACGTCGTTCTGGGGTCTTGCATCCGCTTCGATGGTCAGAGCCAACGGGGGCGGCCAGCCGCTCTACCTCATCGCTCAGATCGCCGACATCGACGGAGAGAAGTCAGCATTGGCGGCGCTTGCCGAATCCGAGAGCCGCTGGAACTTCGCACTAGACAGCGCTGGCCAAGGTGTGTGGGACCATGACCTTCGGACCGGTAAAGTCTTCTACTCGCCACGATGGAAGATTCTTCGGGGGTTTCATCCCGACGAAAAGGTCGATCCGGCGTCCTGGTTATCCCGAGTCCACCCTGACGACAGGGGACGCATTCTGGAACAGGTTCGTCGCCAGGATTCCGGAGAACTCAAGTACAACGAGTTCGAATATCGGGAACGGCATCAGGACGGCCACTGGATCTGGATCCTGAGTCGCGGGAAGCCGGTCGAGTGGCTACCCGACGGCTCTGTGGCGCGCATCCTCGGGACGGATACTGACATCAGCCACCTCAAGCACATCGAGGAAAAGTTGGCCGCCGAGAGAGAGTGGCTCGCAGTCACTCTCGATGCCATTGCTGATGGCGTTATCGCCACAGATCCTCAACACCGTATTACGATCTTCAATCCGGCCGCCGAGCAGTTGACGGGCTGCGTCCAGCATACCGCGCTGGGCCAGTCGTTGGGCGATGTATTTCGTGTCCGCGGCGAAGAAGCCGAGGGATCCTTGCTCGATCTCCTGTCTGCACTCGCGGGAGCTACCCCGCGCATGATGCGAGAGGGAACGCTGCTTACGAGCGCGGCCGGCGAAGAGCGTGTTGTTCGCGAATGTGCGTCTGCTGTCCGAAAAGCGGATGGGACGGTCATCGGTGGTGTTCTCGTCTTTCAGGATGTGACCGAGAGCTACAGAGCCCGCCGCGATCTCTCGTATGCTGCTACGCATGACGCTCTTACGGGATTGTTCAACAGGGTGGCTTTCGAACAGGAACTCCGAAATGCAATTTCGGAGATTTGCTCGGACCAGGAACGCCAGCATGCACTTTGCTATGCTGATCTCGACCGTTTCAAGGAGGTGAACGACTCCGCGGGCCACCTTGCTGGTGATGCACTGCTTACACTCGTCGGCAAAGCGATGATGGAGGTATGCCGAACGCAGGACCATTGTGCTCGCGTCGGAGGAGACGAGTTTGCAATCATCTTGAGAGACTGCGATCTGGAGGCCGCTCACGCTGTCGTGAACACTCTCGAACGACGGGTCGGCAACTTGGCATTTGAATGGAAGGGCTGTAGCTACCAGGCCAATGTGAGTATCGGCGTAGTCGTCTTGGAGCCGACGAAGTCCGCCACAGACTTGCTCGCGGCGGCCGACGCTGAGTGCTATCGTCAGAAGCAGCATCGGCGCGTCGCCAACCGCCAATTGCCCAGGATGAAGTGATCAGGCCGGCAGCTGCACTCGACTTCCATCGGTGCGTCACGGCGGGGATTCTTCGGGGATGAAGATCGTGCGGCAGCGCGCGTTCCTTCCAAGCCACGAGAGCCTGTCGGCAAGCACAGCCGCATGACCGATGACCAACTCCTGGCCTGGAAACCGGGGACTTCAACGCCCAGGTGACCGTTCATCGAGCTAAGGCCCTTCGCGATGGCCGCGGCAACCGAAATAGAGCACACTACCTGTTCGCCCCCTCATAGCGCCCCTTGCCGAATGAACTTCGACATGAGCCGTGCCGCCTCCTTCGAGTGTGTCTCGAGAAGGAAATGTCCCCCGTCGAGGATGTGCCCCTCCATCCTCGGCAGCGCCTGCATCCACGACAGGGTCTCCGAGAGATCAAAGAAAGCATCGTGGCGGCCCCAGAGCATAAGTGCGGGCGGCTGGCGGCCCATGAGATAGTCCGCAACGGCATCGAAGCTCTTGGCATAGTTCCCGTAATCGGCAACGAGAGCGCGCTGAGTGTTCATCCGCCCCGGTAGCTGCATCACGGCCCAGTCCGCCTCCCAGCTCGAGGCGGGCACGCGACGGGCTACATCGTCCGGGACACCGGCAACGTACTGATCTCGGGTGCCTTCGAATGTGAGGTGCGAAGTTGCCTTCACCCCGTTCGCCGGGGAGGGATCAGCCCAGAAGGCCTGCGTATCGGACCAATCGGGCCCGAAGCCAGTGCGATGCGCGTTTGCGTTCTGGATGATGAGCCCGAGGACCAGGTCCGGCGCCTGCACGCGATGTGAAAGCCGACGGGCGCGCCAAAGTCATGGAGATAGATGTAGCGAGGACCGACAGCGAGGTGCTCAAGAAGTTCCCGCACAGCGTCGGCGAAGGCGTGGAACGTGGCCTTGGGGAGTGGGTCGGAGGCACCGAAGCCCGGGAGGTCGGGAGCCACCAAATAGGCGACCGTCGCTAGCTCCGGCGTAACGTGCCGGAACGTGCGCGCCGAACTCGGGAATCCATGCAGGAGGAGGAGCGCCGGATGCGATGGGGTGCCTGCCGTCGTGAACGACAGTTCGGTGCCTCCCGAGAGTCGGAACCGTTGCCGGGTTGCGGCGCTCACGCCTAGAACCTCGTTGCGCTATCTCCCGAACGTCGCGCCGAAGGCCTTGTTCCGCAACTGACAGGCAATTGGAGCAAAGCGGGCGAGCAGCCGGGTACATCGAGATGGCATACCCATGGATCCGTCATCCGAGTCTCGACGCCTTCGGGCGGCTGCACCCCGACACGAGCGCCCGTCCGACAGGCCCCATCCCGTTACCCGCCTGCAGGTCGCAGTCGCGTGACCATGGTCGGCCCGCCCTCGGAGCCGGATGGCAAATACATCGCGAATGCTACCGGCTTCTTGATATGGTTGTACCTGTGGACCCGCAGCCCCACCGGGGAGGTGGCGTCGTCTGTGACAGGCACTTGAGTCGGCATCCGGCGCGACTGCCGACTTTCCAGTCGACATGAGGGAGAAACACATGGGTAAGCGCAAAGGTCTGAAGATTACCGGCTTCGACTTCGCACTCGCGAAGACCACCATCGTTGATATCGGCGGCCATAACGACACCGGCGCCGCCACCTTCTATGGCGCGACCAGGACGCATTTCGGCATCAATCAGGGTTTCGATGCGCATGACGTCACCTTCGACATCTTCGGCAAGGGGTTCAAGTATCAGTTCGGATCGCCGGTGCCGCCCTCCGGCACCGTAAAGAAGGTTCTGGTGAAGGTTGGCGGCGAGGACGCGCTTCTGGTCGAAGGATTGAGTCTCCCGGCGCTCGACGCGATCAAGGCATACCAGAAGGACGACCCGTTCGCGGCCTTCGCCAAACTCCTGGTCGGCGACGATACCATTCACGGATCGAGCCAGGACGACGACCTCTGGGGCGGCAAGGGTGATGACTACCTTTTCGGCCATTGGGGTTGGGACATTGTCAACGGCTTCAAGGGGAACGACATCAACGACGGCGGCCCCGGCAACGACTACCTCGCCGATACCAAGGGAAAGGACTGGTTCCAGTTCTCATCCGGGCTCGAGCTCACCGCCAGCGATAACCTCGGCTACAACTACGACACCATCAAGAAGTTCGGGAAGGGCGACGCAATCTACCTGGAGACCGGTGTCTTCCTCGATATCGGCCGCAAGCTGAGCAAGGCCGAGTTCCACTATGGCGACGTGGCGACCACTCCCGATCAGCGCATCCTTTTCGACGGCAAGGTCGGCTACTGGGACCGCGACGGAAGCGGCGCCGGCTATGAGGCCATCCCGTTCTTCGAGGTCGAGAACGGCGGCGGCATTCTCAACCACAAGTCTTTCGTAATGGGCGTGATGCACGGCTACGACTGACGGCTATTGGGACTGGCCCCGCCGCCGACGGCCGGCGAGACTCCCGATCACCACGTAGGGGACAAGCATCCGTTCCTATGGAGCCCCGTGAGCCACCCGGAAGATGGTGCCGTTGGAATCGTCGCTGACGAGCAGAGCGCCATCGTGCGCAACGACGAGACCGGTCGGCCGGCCCCAGACCTGCTCGTCGTCCAGCACAAATCCGGTCATGAAGTCTTCGTAGACGCCGGTCGGCTTGCCGTCCTCGATCAAGGCGCGGATCACTTTATACCCCGTGCGCAGCTCGCGATTCCAGGATCCTCGCATCGTCGCGAAGGCGTCGCCGCGATACTCCTCCGGAAACATGTCGCCGTCGTAGAAGACGATCTGCATGGTCGACGAATGCGCCTGGAGCAGGACGTCCGGTACCAGAACCTTGTCGCGGAGGTCCGGCCGCTCGCCGGCATGGGCCGGATCCTCGTTGCTTCCCGTGTAGTACCAGGGCCAGCCGGAGAATCCGCCTTCCTGAATCGTCGTCAGGTAGTCGGGGACCAGGTTCGGGCCGATGTGATCGCGCTCGTTGCCGGTGCACCACAACGTTCCGGCGTCCGGCTGGACAGTCATCCCCGAGCAGTTCCGGAGCCCCGTGGCGTAGTTGCGGAGGTTGGCGCCGTCCGGGTCGAATACGCGCACGACCGCGCGGTCCTCCTCGTCGTCCCACGCAGCGCCGACTCCGTGGGTCTCTTCAAAGGCGCTGATCTCCTCCTGCGTCATTTCCGGCATGGCGCCGGCGACGTTCGAAGCGGATCCGATCGAGACGAACAGGTGCTCTCCATCGGGCGAGACCGCGAGATCGCGCGTCCAGTGCCGCTCGGTGGGAATGTCCGCGATGATGACTTCCGCCTCGCCGCTCGCCTCGCGGTCGCCCTCGCTGTAGGGATAGCGCACGACCTGGTCCGCGGCCGCCACGTAGACGTATTCCGGTGCATCGGGCGGATAGAACGCGATGCCGAACGGGCGGTCGAGGCCCTCGGTGAAGACCTCCGGCTCGGCGGGCAGGGTTTCGGCGGCATCGGCGGCGAAGACCAGGACCCGGCCGCTCCCGCTTTCGGCGACGAACAGATCGCCGTTCGGGGCGACCCTGAGGACCCGGGGCTGCTCGAGGCCGCTGGCGAAGACCTCGGCCGAGAAGCCCGCGGGCAGCTGGGGCGTCGCTCCCTCCGGCGCCGGGACCACGGTGGCCATGTTCTCGAAGTCCGGCGCTTCAGGGTCGTTCTCGGCATGGCTGGGCGCAGGCAGGTCGGCGGGAGTGATGTGTCGGCGGACCCCCGGCGCGTCGGGTTCCCAGGTGCCGAAGGCGGCTTCGCCGGTGAGCACGTCCTGCGCACCGGCTTGAGGAGATGCCAGCGCGACGAGCGCCAGCGGCACGATTGCCACAATCGTCGATTTGGACATGGCCCTCTCCCGCTTAGGTGGCATGGCGATCCGCCATGCGCTGCGAGCAACAAACGCCGTGGCGTTTTGTTCCGGCGGGGGCGGATGCAATCGAGAAGGGTGCATCGGACCCGCGAGCAGCTAAGATCGCCGTCACGGATCCGAATGATGCGGGTGGAAGAATGTCCCAGCGGTGGCCGGAAATTCCCTACAGTGCGTGGCGAGAGACCTGTTCGGCGCTTCACCTCTATACCCAGATCGTCGGCAAGTACCGGCTGGCGCGCACGCCGTGGCTGAACCATTCCTGGCACGCCACGCTCCACGTCAATGCACGCGGCCTGACGACCTCGCTTGTCCCCGACGGTCCCGGCGGGGTGGAGATCGCGTTTGATCTGCTCGGTCACGCCGTGATCGGAACGGCGACGGATGGACGGACGGCCCGGTTCGAGCTGGCGCCGATGTCGGTGGCCGCTTTCCACGCCCGCTTCATCGAACTTCTGCGCGCGCTCGGCGCCGATCCCGAGTTTCACGGACGCCCGAGCGAGCTGCCGGACCCGGTCCCCTTCGCGAAGGACGACACCGTGCGACCCTACGATGCCGAAGCCGTGACCCGCTTCTTTCACGCCTGTGTCGCCGTCGATCGCGTGCTGAAGCTCTTCCGGACGTCGTTTCTCGGCAAGGCCAGTCCCGTGCACCTCTTCTGGGGCAGCTTCGATCTCGCCGTCACGCGCTTCTCGGGACGGACCGCGCCGCGGCATCCCGGAGGCATTCCGGCCCTGCCGGACGAGGTCACCTGCGAGGCCTATAGCCACGAGGTGTCGTCGGCCGGGTTCTGGCCGGGAGGCGCCGGTGTCGATTTTCCGGCATTCTATTCCTACGCCTATCCTGCCCCGCCGGGCTTCGCCGATGCTCCGGTCGAGCCCGAGGAAGCCTATTTCGATACGAATCTCGGCGAGTTCATCCTGCCGTATGACGCGGTGCGACGGTCGCCCGATCCCGATGCGAAGCTGATGGCGTTCCTCGAGAGCACCTATCGGGCTGCCGCCGATCTCGGCGGCTGGAACCGGAGTGTTCTCGAATGCGCGACCGGAATCCCGTGTCGACCCCGGCCCCTGTGAGCCGTGCAGGCGCTTCCGGACCAGGAGGGAACATGGAGAAATCGACGCCGGAACTGCGGATCGAGCGCGAGGAAGGCCCGAGCAAGGGACGCTACGTCGTCCGGTTGGACGGTGCCGAGGCCGAGATGACGTATTCGCGAGCCGGGGCGACCATGATCATCATCGATCACACGGAGGTGCCGGACGCGATGCGCGGCCGCTCGGTGGGACAGGCGCTGGTACGCCGCGCGGTGGAGGATGCCCGCGCCGAGGGGCGCTCCATCATCCCGCTCTGCCCCTTCGCGAAGGCGCAGATCGCGCGCCATCCCGAATGGCACGACGTTCTCAAGAGCAGAACCGGAGAGCAGTCGTGAGGCGAGGGCGCCGACGGCCGACTTCGGCTTGAGGCCGCGTCTCGTCAGGGTGCGCGGGCCGATCGCGGCCGATAGCGCGGCAGGGTCCAGTTCCAGTGCAGCGCTCCGAGCCGGATCGCTGCGGCGATCAGGAAGCCGACGACGAGGCCGAGGTCCCGGCCGAAGCCGAGCCAGGCCGCCAGGACGAAGATCAGGGCACCCGCTAAGGCGGCGGTTGCATAGATCTCGCGACTGAGGATGACCGGGTTCTCGCCGCCGAGGATGTCGCGGATCACGCCCCCGAAGGTGGCCGTCACGACCCCCATCGCCACCGCGACCACCGGGCTCGCACCCATCGCCAGGGACTTGTCGGCGCCCGTGACCGCAAAGAGGGCCATGCCGACCGCATCGAAGCGGAGGAGAAGAGCGTGGCGCGATTCTGGGATGTGAGCGAGGAAGAACGTGGCCGCCGACACCGCAACGCAGGCAATGAGGTAACCGGGCCCTGCGATCCAGAAGACAGGCAGCCCGAGCAGCACGTCGCGAATCGTTCCGCCGCCGACGCCGGTCGCCGTGCCCAGCAGCAGGAACCCGACGATGTCCATCTGCTTGCGTGAGGCGACCAGGGCCCCCGTCGTCGCGAAGACGAGGATGCCGAACCAGTCGAGGACAGTGGCGAGGGTGTCGATCATCGTCCGTCTCGGCGGCGGGCCCAGCATGAGGCGCGCGTAGCGTCTTCCCGGTTCATCGGATCAGGCAATCGCGCTGGCCAGCACCACTATCGGCGATCCCGGCCGGACGCGCTCGTGGAGATCGATGATATCCTGATGAAGGAGACGGACGCAGCCGGACGAGATTGCCTTGCCGATGGTCCAGACCTCCGCTGTTCCGTGAAGCCGGTAGAGCGTGTCCTCGTTGCCCTGGTGGATGTAGAGGGCGCGGGCGCCGAGCGGATTGGTGGGACCGGGCGGCTGGCCGTGGCGCCACCGCTCCAGTTCCGGCTGCCGCTTGATCATGTCGTCCGGCGGGGTCCAGACCGGCCACGCGCGCTTGTAGGCGATGTGTGCCCGCCCCGACCACGCGAAGCCGGCTCGTCCGATCCCGACCCCGTACCGCATCGCGGTGTCGCCCTCCTGGACGTGATAGAGGAAACGGTTCTCGGTATCGACGACGACCGTGCCGGGCTCCTCCGCCGTCGGGTACGCGACGACCTGCCGGTAGTAGCGCGGATCGAGCTTGGTCAGGTCCACCGCCGCGATCGGGAATTCCTCCTCGGGCATGGCAGCGTACATGAGGCGTGCATAATCAGGGATAACGGTGGCCGGCGCCTCGGCCATGACCAGGGGGCCATCCGAGGTGGTGGTGCAGCCGGCGGCGGCGAGGGCGAGTAGGCTCCCGAAGGCACCGAGCAGCGCTCTTCGATCGATCGTCACATCTAGTGGCATCTCTGGTTTCCGTCGAAGCATGGCCGGATCCCTTCGGCACTTCGGAGTGCCGCGAGCATGTGCTCTCGAGATCGGGACTGGGGTCGTGCGCGCGGTCGCCGGCCCATCGAGAAGATCGACGGATCCGTGACCCGCGCGGGGCGGATCGTGCTGCTAGGTACCGGCAGACATCACAGACCTCCAAAGAGCGCCGACATGCCTGATGGCATGCGAGCCCCCTCTGTCATTGGCCTGAGAGCTTGGTCGCCGACCGCACCATGCGAATCCACGACTTACACCTTCGGCGGGAGCAGTCGCTCCGCTTTCCAGAGTGTCGACGAACGAGCGGTCCGGGATGCCTGAGAGTTTCCGGGGCGGTTGCTCCTTCGGCGGTCGGCACAGGGCCGACTCTCTCCCGCTCGTCGCGTCAGGGATTCATCGGTTCAAACTGCGGCATAATTGGGGAACGTACGTCGCAGTTGTGATGCACCGCCCGGCGGATCCCCGACCCGAAACGCCAGCGACCCGTTCGTTCCGTCTCATCCGAAAACCTCTGACAGGCAACGTGCGCTCTCCTATACTCGGCCCCGGGGGATCCTGCGACACGGCACCGCCGGGCCGGCGTGGTGACTGGAGAGCCAATCATGCAGAAGCATTCCGTTGGATACCTGATCGGCAGCCTCGCCAGGAATTCGATAAACCGGAAGCTCGCCATGGCGCTGGTGAAGCTCGCGCCGTCGCATCTCGAAATGACGGAGATCCCGTTCAGGGACCTTCCGCTCTACAGCTACGACTACGACGCGGATTACCCGCCGGTGGCGCGCGCGTTCAAGGATTCGATCGCCGCCGTCGATGCCGTCCTCTTCGTCACCCCCGAGTACAACCGGTCGATCCCCGGCGGCCTGAAGAACGCCATCGACTGGGCGAGCCGCCCCTACGGTAAGAACTCCTTCACGCGCAAGCCCTCGGCCGTGATCGGCGCGTCCCCCGGCGCGATCGGCACCGCCGTCGCCCAGCAGAGCCTCCGTAGCGTCCTCAGCTTCTGCAATTCGCCGCAGATGAACGCGCCCGAGGCCTACATCCAGTTCACCCCGGGGCTCGTCACCGACGATGGCGAGGTGACGGTGCAATCGACCGAGCAGTTCCTGCGCGGCTTCATGGGGGAATACGCCATCTTCATCGCGCGCGTGCTGTCCGTGCTTCCCCGGGACGCCTGACGGCCGCCGCATCGTCGCCCCAGGCGCGCGCAACCCGAACGGAACCCGGGATGACGGCCGAGGAGACAGGGCCCGCATACGACCCGCGGTGATGCCGGCGCTGTTCATCGGGCACGGCAGCCCGATGAACAGCCTCAAGGACAACGGCTATACCCGGGCGTGGCGGAAGCTCGGCAAAGCATGCCGCGGCCGCGGGCCGTGCTGGTGGTGTCCGCGCACTGGTTCATCGGCGCGACCG
>JAEZEN010000363.1 GCA_023433185.1 Pseudomonadota bacterium
GGCCGGCATCAGGGTCTTCGCCACCGGCGGCATCGGCGGGGTACATCGCGGCGCGGAGCAGACCTTCGACATCTCGGCCGACCTGACCGAACTCGCCCGCACGCCGGTGACCGTGGTCGCGGCGGGCGCCAAGGCGCTCCTCGACCTGCCGAAGACCCTCGAGATGCTCGAGACGCTCGGCGTGCCGGTGGTCTGCGCCGGCACCGACGAGTTTCCCGCCTTCTGGTCGCGGAAGAGCGGCCTGAGGGCGCCGATCCGCCTCGACGACGCAGCGGCCATCGCCGCCTTCATCGCCGCACGCGAGGCGCTCGCCCTCGGCGGCGGGGTACTCGTCGCGAACCCGGTTCCCGCCGCCGACGAGATCCCCGCCGAAGAGATCGGCGCGCATATCGAGGCGGCCCATGCCGACAGCCTCGCAGCCGGCATCGCCGGCAAGGCGGTTACGCCATTCCTCCTCGACGCGATCCTCAAGCGGACCGGCGGCCGGAGCCTCGCCACCAACATCGCGCTCATCCGCAACAATGCGCGGCTGGCCGCGGAGATCGCCACCGCGCTCGGCGACCCGACTCGCGCCCCGCGGCCCGCGGAGGGCTGACGCGACATCGCGTCGACCCGTGGGCACGGGCGCGCGCCAACGCGGCTTCGTTGACTACCATGGTACAGTTCATTATCCGTGACGCCCAGATTGGAATGGTGCCGGCCGCGCGGCGGGCGAAGGATACCCGGGGGAAAGATGGAGCAGACCTGGCGGTGGTTCGGCCCGGGGGACGAGGCGACGCTGGCGCATGCGCGCCAGGCAGGAGCCACCGGCATCGTGACGGCGCTCCATGACATCCCCTATGGCGAGGTCTGGCCGGTCGAGGCGATCCGGGAGCGGAAGGCGCTGATCGAATCGGACGAGACGATGGGGCTGCGCTGGAGCGTCGTCGAGAGCGTGCCGGTCCATGAGGACATCAAGCTCGGCCGCGGCGACCTCGACCGCCTCTACACGAACTTCGCCAACACCCTCCGCAACCTCGGCGCCTGCGGGGTGCGGACGGTCTGCTACAACTTCATGCTTATCCTCGACTGGACGCGCACGGACCTCGCGGCGAAGCTGCCCGGCGGCGGGACGGCGCTGCGCATGAACATGCACCAGCTCGCCGCCTTCGACGTGATGATGCTGAAGCGTCCCGGCGCGGAGAAGGACTACACGGGCGACGTGCTGGCGCGCGCCGAGGCGTGGTTCGCGACCGCGAGCGAGGCGGACAAGGCGCGGCTCTGGGCCAACGTGATGGCCGGCCTGCCCGGCGCCTTCAAGCGCTACGAGCCGGACGAGTTGCGCGAGGTCATCGCCGAGCAATCGTCGCTCACCCGGGACGACCTCCGGCGCAACCTGGTGCGCTTCCTCGAGGCGGTGATCCCTGCCGCGGAGGCGGCCGGCGTGGTCATGTCCATCCACCCCGACGATCCGCCGCGCAACCTGGCCGGCCTCAACCGGATCGTGAAGGACGCCGAGGACATCGCCTTCATCCTCGACGCCGTGCCCTCCGAGAACAGCGGCCTGACGCTCTGCACCGGCTCGCTCGGCGCGGGCATGCAGAACGACGTTCCGGCGGTCGCGCGGCGCTTCGCCGACAGGATCAAGTTCTGCCACCTCCGGAACGTCCGGAAGGATCCCGACGGCTCGCTCATGGAATCCGACCATCTCGACGGCGACGTCGACATGGTGGAGGTCGTTTCGATCCTCCTCGACGAGGAGCAGCGCCGCCGGAAGGCCGGCGCATCGCAGTCGCTGATCCCGTTCCGGCCCGACCACGGCCACGAGCTGATCGACGACGCCGCGCGCCGCACCCATCCCGGCTACCCGGTCGTGGGCCGCCTCCGCGGCCTCGCCGAACTGCGCGGAGTGATGACCGCCCTCGCCCATCAGCGAGGCTACCCGGCCTGATGAGGCGTCGTCGGCTGCTTTCGGTCGGCCCCCTCACCGGAGACATGACCGACGGGCGCGCGGCGCTGCCGGCCGGGCCCGGCAAGTCCATCCCGGGTGGCGGAGCCCTTCGCGGCAATCCCGCGTCCGGCAGACGCCTTGGGAACGTTGCCCCGGGCAGCCCCTGCCAGTCCCCGGCCGACGCGATCGAAACGTCTTCCGCCTGACGCAGCGGCCCCCCGCAGCGAGCGCCGGCCGTCGTGTTGACAACCATGGTAGTATTGCATTAGGTCCGCGACAGGAGGGGACATGGCCCACACTAAGAGGCGCGCGATCGTCACCGGGGCGGCCATGGGGATAGGCCGGGCCGTCGCCGAGAGGCTCGCTGCCGACGGTGTCCGGCTCGTTCTGGTCGATCTCGCGGCCGACGACCTCGAAGCCGTGGCCGAAGCGCTCCGGAGGGGCGGCGCGGAGGTCGTGACCGTCGCCGGCTCGACCGCCGACCCGGCGACCGCCGACCGCGCCGTCGCGGCCGCCAGGGCGCAGTTCGGCGGGCTCGACATGCTCTCCCACAATGCCGGCATCCAGCGCTACGGCACGGTCGAGTCCACCGACCCCGCCCTCTGGGACGAGGTGATGGACGTCAACCTCAAGGCCGCCTACCTCATGTCGCGGGCGGCCATGCCGCTGCTCCGCGAAAGCCGCGGCGCGGTCGTGCACATGAGCTCGGCCCAGGGCCTCGCGAGCCAGGAAGGCGTCGCCGCCTACACCACCGCCAAGCACGGCCTGATCGGCCTCGTGAATTCGATGGCGGTCGACTACGCCCCGCTCGGCGTGAGGGTCAACGCCGTGGCCCCGGGCGCGGTCGACACGCCGATGCTCGCGCACGCGCTCGACCTCAACGAGGACCCCGCCGCGATCCGCCGCGAACTCGACGCCATGCATCCGATCGGCCGCACCGCGCGCGCCGACGAGGTCGCCGCTGTGGTCGCCTTCCTCCTCTCCGACGACGCCTCGTTCGTCACCGGCGAGGTTGTCCGGGTCGATGGCGGGCTGCTCTCCCGCATCGGCGGCTCCCCGCGGAAGGAATGAGCGCTTGTCCGAACCGGTAAGCCTTCGGCAGTTGGTCAAGGTCTACGGGCACCAGGTGGCCGTGAAGGGCATCGACCTCGACATCGAGAAGGGCAGCTTCGTCGCCTTTGTCGGCCCCTCGGGCTGCGGCAAGTCGACGACGCTGCGCATGATCGCCGGACTCGAGACGGTTTCCCACGGCGAGATCCGGATCGGGGATCGCGTCGTCAACGACGTCCCGTCGCGCGATCGCGGCATCGCCATGGTCTTCCAGAGCTATGCGCTCTACCCGCACATGACGGTCTACGAGAACATGGCCTTCGCGCTCAAGGTCGCGAAGGTGCCCAAGGCGGAGATCGACCAGCGCGTGCGCCGGGCCGCCGACATCCTCCGCCTCGACGACTATCTCGGGCGTCGCACGTCGCAGCTCTCCGGCGGCCAGCGCCAGCGCGTCGCCATGGGCCGCGCCATCATCCGCGAGCCGCAGGTCTTCCTCTTCGACGAGCCGCTCTCCAACCTCGATGCCCAGCTGCGGAGCGCGATGCGGGTCGAGATCAAGCGCCTTCACCAGAAGCTCGGCAGCACCGCGGTCTACGTGACCCACGACCAGACCGAGGCCATGACCATGGCCGACAAGATCGTGATCATGCGCGAGGGCGTGATCGAGCAGGCGGGCGCGCCGCTCGAGGTCTTCGAGCGCCCCGTCAACCTCTTCGTCGCCACCTTCATCGGCTCGCCGGCGATGAACACGATGCCCGGCCGGGTCGAGGACGACGGGGACGGCATCGCCATCGGGCTCGGTGACGGTCAGCGGATCGCGATCCCCGACCGCGACTTCGCCGGGCTCGCCGCGGGACGCGCGGTCACCCTCGGCGTCCGCTCGGAGGACGTCGTGCCGGAAGGCCACGGCCTCGTCCCGGCCGATGCCCACCGCTTCCGCGCGCCGGTGACGCTCACCGAGTCGCTCGGCAACGAGACGCTTCTCTTCGCCCGGTTCGGCGGCAGCGAGATCACGGCGCGCATGCAGCGCCCGCGGCCGGTCGCCGAGGGCGAGGTTCTCGACTTCCTCTTGGATCGCGGCCGGGTGCATCTCTTCGATGCCGAGACCGGTCGTTCCCTGCGCAACTGACCGTCGGCAATAGGGAGGTTCTCATGACCGGCATTGTGAAGACCCTGGCAGCAACCGCGCTGCTCGGCACATCGCTCGCCTTCGCGGGTGCGGCGAACGCGGAGACGGTGACCGTCTACCACGACAAGCCCTTCTACCAGGCGGGCTGGGACGGCCTGACCGAAGCGGCCAGGGAGGCGGGCATCGACCTGCAGTTCAGCGCCTACACCACCGACCAGTTCCAGGCCTTCATCCAGCAGGGCCTGATGTCGGGCAGCCCGCCCGACGCCTTCACCTGGTGGAACGGCACCAAGCTCGCCGAAATCGTCGAGAGCGGCATGATCGCCCCGCTCGACGACCTCTGGGCGGCGAAGATCGCCTCGGGCGAGTACGACGCCTCGGCCGCCGAGCCGTTCAAGGTGGGCGACCACATCTACGGCATGCCGACCGGCATCAACCGCTGGGTCGTCTTCTACAACAAGGAGCTGTTCGAGAAGGCCGGCATCGACGGCGTGCCGTCGACCTGGGCCGAGCTGATGGACGCCGCCGAGAAGCTCAAGGCGGCCGGCATCACGCCGTTCAACGCCTCGCTCCAGGAAGGCTGGCGCGGCTTCGTGTGGTTCGAGGAACTGCTCATCCGCACCGACGCCGATGCCTACGAGAAGCTCAACAACGGCGAGATCAAGTACACCGACGAGCCGGTCCGGCGGGTGTTCGAGATCTGGGGCGACCTCTACGCCAAGGGCTACTTCACCGACCCGGCGAGCCAGGAAGAGCAGCTCGACTTCGCCCGCGGCAAGGGGGCGATGTACCTCGCCGGCGACTGGAACATCGGCCTCATCGAGGCGGCCGGACTGACGCCGGGCGAGGACTTCGGCGTGTTCATCATGCCGAATGTCGACGAGGGCACCGAGAATGTCGTCATCGTCGAGGGCGGCCCGCTCGTCATCTCGACGGCCGGCGCCGAGAAGCCCGAAGTGATGGAGTTCGCCGACTGGTACATGAGCGACAAGGCGATGAACGCCTGGGCCGCGACCCCCGGCCTCTATGCCGGCAACAACAAGGCGGACATCCCGAACGTGCTGATAGGCGAGATCGCCAAGGCGGCGGCCGACGGCAACTACAAGTCCATCACCCGCTACTGGGAGGCGTCGCCCTCCGACATCGTCCTCCCCGCCGTCGAGGAGATGAACCGCTTCATGACCGAGCCGACGCCGGAACAGGCGGAGCGCGCCATGAACAACATGGAAGCCGTCGCTTCCCAGTACTGGGCCGCGAACCCGAGGCAGTAACCCCCTCGAACCGGGGGGGGGGGCGCGGCCCCCCCCGGGGGGGCCCCCCGCGGG